>JAFYDI010000091.1 GCA_017544835.1 Lachnospiraceae bacterium
CCGATATATTTTTCACCGTTATATGATGCAAGTGCTACTGACACTTTCTCTCTCATCACTTTCCTCCGAACAAGGTTCCCACAAGACCTCTTCCCAAAGTGGCGCCCAGATTGCCACCGACTTTCTTGCCAAAAGAACCTCCTATGGCATTACCCACAGACTTGCCGACTTCGCGCCCGATTGTACTTGCTGTGGACTTGGCCGCATCCCTGGCAACTTTGGATGTAGCTTTCTTGCGTGCTTCTATTTCCTTGCGCTTCTTTTCTGTAAGGGTTAACGCCTCTTCTTCTTTGACCGCAGATTCGGGAACTTCTGCCTCTCGCCTGGTAAGAAACTCGTATGCAGAATCATTGTCTACGGGAGTAATGTATTTCTCGTAAAGAATGCTGTTGTTGATATTTGAAAGACGCTCACTCTCCGAAAGACTGCCCATGGAGCTCTGCGGAGGACATATCTTAACATGCTTAACTATGGTCGGAATACCTTCTTCATCGATAACCGACACGAGCGCTTTGCCCGTTCCAAGTTCCTGAAGCATAGTGTAAGTATCAAACTCGGGATTCACGCGAAAGCCCATTGCTGCTGCCTTGACGGCTTTTTGCTCCTTGGGGGTATATACTCTCAACGCATGCTGAACTTTGTTACCAAGCTGAGCCAGTACCCCGTCGGGAATATCCGATGGATTCTGTGTTATGAAATAGATACCTACGCCCTTCGAGCGAATAAGCTTAACCACCTGCTCAATCTTTTCAAGAAGCGCCTTCGATGCCGACTCAAACAGCATATGTGCTTCGTCAAAGAAAAATACTATACGCGGCTTATCAAGATCTCCCACCTCGGGAAGTACCTCAAACAACTCAGAAAGCATCCAAAGCAGAAACGTCGAATACATCTTGGGATGCAGAATCAATTTTTGACAATCAAGAATCTGCACCATACCGCGACCTTCTTCATCGGTACAAAGCCAGTCCGTCACGCCGAGTGCAGGCTCTCCAAAGAATAAATCGGCACCCTCAGATTCAATCGCAACCACACTTCTTACAATCGCATTGATGGTAGCCTGCGCGATATTACCGTACTTGGGTCCATACTCTGCAGACTTCTCGCCGACGTATGCTAGCATAGCCTTTAAATCTTTGGTATCCGTAAGTACAAGTTCTTCATCGTCTGCAATCTTAAATACGACGGTAAGGACATCGGACTGGGTATCGTTAAGTCCCATAATTCGTGACAAAAGAAGGGGCCCCATCTCCGAAATGGTAGTTCTTAAAGGCATACCCTTCTCTCCGTACACATCCCAAAAATTAACGGGAAAAGCAGAGTATTCAAAACCGGCCTCCTTAAGTCCCATCGACTCAACGCGGCTTGTTACATTTTCGTTGTCCATTCCTGCCATGCACATGGGAGCGATATCTCCCTTAACATCTGCGAGGAATACAGGAACTCCCAAATTGGAAAAAGATTCTGCCATCACCTTAAGCGTAACCGTCTTACCGGTACCTGTGGCTCCGGCTATCATTCCGTGGCGGTTGGCCATCTTGGGATAAATATATATATCTTCTTCGCCCGATTTTCCGAGTAGTATTTTTCCATCCTTAATCATCTTGCATCCCCTGCAACAATATTACTTATATAATTCTGCGTAAGCCCTTAAAATCTCGCCCACACTCCATGCCTGCGTATAGCATCCGCGGCTTACATGAGGAGCATCTCCGTCGAATATCTCGGCAATTCCGCCTATGCAGCCGTCGTCCAAGTGCCGCTTCATCGGTTCAAGCAACGCCTTGGCATACTCGCGTGCTCCCGCCGAATAATCATTAACTTTAAGATAAGCGCTTATAAATGCGCCCAAAGGATATGCCCAGGCAGTTCCCTGATGATAAGCAAGGTCTCTGTCGTAAAGCTTACCCTTGTACAATCCATGGTAATCGGGATCGTCTTCTGGAAGCGTTCTCAATCCGAAATCTACGTAAAGCTTCTTAAGCACTACATCCACAACCGAACGTTCTTGTTCCCTGTCAAGCATCGTGTGAGGAAGCGACACTGCGTAAATCTGATTGGGCCTGATGCTATCGTTATCGGCTATGGTTACATTGTCGCGAAGGGTCTCGTCAACAACATCATAAAGGCATCCCGCATCCTTATTCCGGAAGCGCTTCACAAAGGACTTCTGAGCTTTAGTCGCGAGCTTAGCAAGTTTCTCCGCGTAATCCTTCTCGCCAAAATGCTTAGCCAGTTCTTCCTGCGTCTTAAGCGCATTGTACCAAAGTGCATTTATCTCAACAGGCTTACCATGTCTGGGTGTTACGACAAAATCGCCTGTTCGCACATCCATCCACGTAACCTGGTCAAGATTCGAGCCTGCGTGAATGAGCCCGTCCTTGTCCATGTATATTGAAAAATCGGTTCCCTTTCTGTACGCCTCAATAATGTTCTTAAGGCAGGGATAAATAGTCTTTTTAACAAAAGAAAACGCGTCCTTAGTCCCCACATACTTAAGATACATTTCGGTACAATAGAAATACCAAAGCGCCGCATCGACAGTATTGTATAACGGCTTTTTATCTCCGTCCGGGAACATATTGGGAATGAGTCCGTTCTTTTCATAGCGGGCAAAAGTCTCCAAGATACTCTTTGCGTCCTCGAACCTGCCTGTCTCAAGTGTAAGTCCCGTGAAGGCAATCATGGTATCTCTGCCCCAGTCTGCGAACCACGGAAGTCCCGCCAATATGGTCTTGCCGTCGGTTGATTCGCGTCTGCAGATGAAATTGTCTGCGTTAACCGTAAGGCGCTTTAAGAACTCATCTTTAAATCCAGCGGTATCAAGAAGCGCCTTGGCTCTGTCGCGCGCCTTTTTAATAGTCACGAAAGCATCTCTCTCGCAATCATGCTCAATGGTGCAGACAAGCGAAACTTTCTTTTTCGTACCGGCCTTAACCCCTATCTGAATATTGTAAGGAGAATATCCCGTATCCGCCGAAGACATTCCCGTATCGATTTCTGTCTGAAGCTCTATATTCTCATCGTACTGCTCATGAGGCTCCGAGAAACCGACAGTTCCTTCACTTGCGAAGAATCTTATAAGGTCTTCGCGCTCTCCCTTAGGCTCTAAAAGAATCGAGTCCGGCAAAGCATACGCCTCAAACTTAAGGCTCTTCTTGGTACTTGCCGCATTGGCATCCCTGTAATTAAATACGGGGGTAAAAGAAAGTACACAGTCTTCCCCCTGATTATCAATTTCGTAACCTATGGCAACCGTGTTCTTCTCCCACTCAAGGGCCACTGTCTTCTTAACAAGCAAGCCTTTATAGAAGTATGTAAACTCGGGTACCGCATCAAAAGAAAACGCAGTCTGATACATGAACCCGTCGCTGCACTTACCGCCTTTTTTCTGCTCACTTGAGAAAGAAACGGTCTTCTCTCCGATAATGACATCTTCTTTGATTCTGTTAAGGATAACCCACCTGTCGGTGGGTGCCTTAAGGCTTGCAATCAAAAGTCCATGGTGCTTACGAGTATTGGCGCCGATAAGAGAACTGCCTGCATATCCGCCGAGACCGTTTGTGATAACCCACTCTCTTCGAATCGCTTCCCTGAAAGAATTGCTGTATTCTCTGCCGTATGTCTTCTTAACAAGTGTACCCATCAGATACTCCCTTTATTTTCTGAGTCTAAGTGCGTTGGTCACTACGAAAAGCGAGCTGACACTCATGCAAGCCGCCGCAATCATAGGTGTAAGTGTAATACCGAAAGCGTTGTACAAAGCTCCGGCCGCAACGGGAATGCCGAGCGCGTTATATATAAATGCCCAGAACAGATTCTGCTTAATAATTCTGATTACTCTTTTACTCAGACTGAATACGTATGCCACATCTTTGACGCTGTTTCGCATAAGAATAAAGTCTGCAGAATCGATAGCGATTCTCGTGCCGTTTCCTACAGCGATTCCGATATCCGCCTTAACAAGCGCCGCGGCATCATTGATACCGTCACCTACCATAGCAACATGCTTGCCCTTACTCATCAGTTCATCAATTTTATTATGCTTATCCTCGGGAAGAACTTCACTGATAATATTATCTATTCCAATCTCTCGTCCGATGGACTCCGCCGTCTTCTTGTGATCTCCCGTAAGAAGGATTACATCAAGACCCGCTTCCTTCATAACGGCGACGGCTTCCTTACTGTCTGCCTTAACCACATCTGCGATGGCGAAAAGCCCGAACATTCCGTCACCCGAGAAGAACAAAACTGTCTTTCCTTCACCCTGAAGGACTTCAGCCTCTTCTCTTAATGATTCAATAGAAATATCATTGTCGCGCAGTAACTTCTCATTACCGCAAAAGAAAGGTTTCTCATCAATATTTCCGCAAATTCCCTTGCCCTGGATACTGATTACTTCTTTGGCAAAATGAGCCATGATATCGGAGGGTTCAAATACATCCAGCGCTTTTGAACGAATAGCCTTGGCATAAGGATGATTGGACCCTGCTTCGAGTACTGCTGCCATAAGAAGCATTTTCTTTTCATCCGTACCGTCACCCGCAATAATATTCGTAACGTTCAATTCACCCTCGGTTACGGTTCCCGTCTTATCAAGTACCACGGTATCGACACTTCGCGCGGTCTCAAGACATTCTGCTGAACGAATCAATATTCCGTGCTTGGCCGCGTTACCCGTACCGGCCATAACAGCTGTAGGAGTAGCAAGTCCGAGTGCGCAAGGACAGGAAATAACTATAACGCTGATGGCCATATTGAGCGCAAAGTTAAAATCCTTACCAACTGCCAGCCATATTATCAAAGTTATCAAACTGATGCCGACAACAACAGGCACGAAGTAACCGCTTATTCTGTCCGCAAGTCTCTCGATGGGAGTTTTCTTGGCTGCTGCGGTCTTGACCATATCGATGATTCCGTAAAGAGTAGTCTCTGTTCCCGTCTTCTCGGCTTCTATCAAGAGATAACCGTCAAGTACTACCGAACCCGATACAACTTTGTCCCCGACATAAGCTTCCTCGGGAATACTTTCACCCGTAAGCGCAGACTTGTCGATGCTTGCGTTGCCTCTTACGGCAGTTCCGTCCACAGGAATACCCTCACCTGCGCGCACAAGAACAATATCGCCTTTTTGCAATGCTTCAAAGCCGATAGTTCTCTCTTCGTTATCTCTTATAACCGTAACTCTCTCGGGCATCAGTTCGGAAAGCGCTTTGATGGCATCCATGGTGTGTGCCTTGGATCCCGCCTCCAACGCCTTGCCGAGGGTAATCAGCGTAAAAATCATACCCGCCGACTCAAAGAAGAACGGACCTTTCGACTGAATAATCAAAAGGTAAGTACTATAGATAAAAGACACTCCCGCACCGATAGAAATCAGCGCATCCATACCGGGAGCCTTATGAATGATGCTCTTAATCCCTTTATCAAAATACGTTCTGTTGATAATAAGTATGCCAAGAGACAATGCACACTGAATGTACCCATGAATATTCTCAGGATACGGCCAGCCCATCATCCCTGCCATATTAAGATACACCAAAGGCAAAAGCAGAATTAGAGACGGCAAGAACCTTGTAAGTAAGACCGACTTCTCTTTCTTTTTATCTTTGGCTATTATTCCTGTATCAACTTCGGCGCCGTAGCCGGCTCCTTTAACAGCATTTATAATGCATTCTTTGTCAGTAGCATTCTCATCAAAGTCCACAGTCATGGCATTTTCTATAAGACTGACAGATACATTTGTAACCCCTTCTGTTGCCTTAACCGCTTTCTCTACCGCAGCCACGCAGGCACTGCACCCCATACCCGTTACTTTGAACTTTTGATTCATTATTTCCTCCGAACCTACTCAAGAAGTCCTGCCAACACAAATACGAAAGGCGAATTCCAGTAAATGGTTATTTCGTTAAGTGAATAGCAGTCGATGTGATCCAGATAACATTTCATAGGAGCCGAATCTTTCGGAACTTCCTTGGCTCTCTCGTCCTGAAGACCTATGTTGGGTCCTCCCGATACAAGTCCGGGCCAGGGCTCATCTATACCATCACAGGCAGTCGGACGAAGGTGAGGGTTCTTAAATGCCTTCTCGCCGTTACCTGTTACGTAACTTGTGTCCATGCTGTTGCAGCCAAGCATATAATCAATGCCCGAATAAATCGCGCTCTTAAACTTTCTATTAGGTGAAATCTTATCTGCCACCATGAGTACCATTAAATATTTAAGCAGTTCCATGTTGCTTCCCCAGATAAAATCTTTCTTATCCATGCAAAGCCCGAAACCGTTTCTTGCACCATTATCGCACAATCGGTTAGCTTCGTCTAACCATTTTTTCTTAACTTCTTCTAAAATTTTTATATCCTGACCGGTCAAAAGAAGGGATAAGCATCCAAGTCCCGCTACGTCTCCCCATCCGAGGCAGGTAAGAACCTCTCCCTGGTAGAGTTTAAACTTCGTAACGCCGTCGAAGCCTTTAAGTCTTTCCTCCTGCAACACAGCATCAGCAAGGTAATCCTTCTTGCCGGTTGCTTCATACAAAGATGCAGCCGCCCAGAATCTGTTGGATATATCTTCAAACTCACCGTATTCACCGGTGTTGGAACCGGGCGCATTCTTAAAGAGAAGCGGCTGAGGATTGAGCACAAGCCACTCATAAGCCTTCTCCGCCTGAGTCAAAAGCTTGTCGGCATATGCCTTGTCATAATCCTTATAGATTGAGTATGCAAGAGCGAACACTGCCGCAATATCCGCAGTCGCAAGAGACGATACATTAAAAAGAAACAGCTCCGCAGTATCCTCTTCGGGCATAATGAATGGAGCATGGTTAAAGGTTGTAACCTTGTGCCATACGGAACCGTCTTCTCTTTGCATCTTAAGTAAGAAGTCAAGCTCAACCTTAACCTCCGCCAATATATCGGGAAGCTCGCCGTTATCACATTTAACGGGCGGAATATCAAACTTAACCTTCAAAAGACTCTTAAAAAATCTTACACCGTAAAGAAGATGTGCCACTGCCACAGAACCCGCCGTAGAATATCTTCCGTAGTCACCTGCATCATGCCAGCCGCCGTTTACATCTACCGGCGGAACATCTTCACCGTAAACCGTTGCCTTACTTAAATGACAAGGCTTATGGTAATACTCTCCTGCATACTTAGGATCGAGCGCATCTCCGCAACGAAGGAAATAGAAGCACTTGCAAAGATCCTTCATCAATTTATCGTAAACATTGTCCGCTATTTCAAAAGAAGCTGACTTATTACCGTCAACAACAACTCTGTACTTGCCTGACTTATTAAAGTCACTGAAATCTGCAACATATGTATCTTCACCGGAAATGTCATCTGTTCCGAAATGAGTGACCTTACCGCTGTATACTACCTTACCCGCCTCATCGATTACATCAAAAGCGGCAGCGTCAAAATTACACACTGCCTTCTTATCGCTATCAGGCAAAAACCCAACCTGGTTGACAAATACCTTATTCATAATAACCCTCCATAACATGTTCTGATTACAGTATATAATTATGCGAATTTTCGCGCAATAAAAAAGCGTCGCAATTTTGTCGTTGCAACGCTTTCTTAAATATTTTCATTATCTGTTTCTTCTCTTATCGGTAAGACCGATTACCAGAACTATCGCTCCGCATGCAAAAGCAAATATAAAGATTCTTAGGAACCACTTCAAAAATTCCTTGGCATCTTCGTCCTTAACCGTCTCGTCTATCGTGGCAGCCTTGGCGGTTTCCTCGTCAATTATCTCTCTTACTGCCAGTGCATAAGAACTGAATCTGTCTGTTTCAAAAGAAATCGATCCGTCTGCATTGACTGTAACGGGAAGAATCTCCGCTTCTCCGTCATGAACTCGTATAACTACATACTCCATACCTGTCGGACATGCGATGTCCTTGGGCTTGGGAAGAGTAAATGTAATCTTCTCGGTAAGTTCATTGTAAGTACCAAGCTTCTCGCCGTCATCGGTTGTAATCATGATACTTAAGTTTAAATATCTGCCGATGGTTAAGTTGGCCACTTTATTGTCGGTTGTTACCTGTCTTAAGATTTCAAGGTCTTCTTCGGGAATAGATTCTTCGGAGGCTCTTTGGACAGTGACCTCGGCAGAAATGCTTTTTCCTTCGGAAAGTGCTCTCTCTATATTGGCGTAGGTTTCTTCGGAAACACGTTCTTTGGCTTTTTCGGGATTGTCGGATATCTCCTGTAACAAATCGCTGAGAGTCTCCGAAACCTGCTTTCGGAAATTGACAATGTCTTCTTCGTCAACGCCCACGGGAACAATCGCCACGATTACATGGTCGCCTTCATCACCGACAGAAGTAATTGTCTCGGGAACCTCTTCTATAATCGGTAATTCGGACTTCTTATTCTCTTCGCGCACTACCTGAATGTCCTGCTTAATTACGGGCTGAGCGGGTTCAGGTTCAGGCTCGGGTTCGGGCGTCGGTTCAGGTTCGGGTGCCGGAGCAGGAACTTCTTCCTTGGGCTCGGGCTTAACTTCAGGCTGCTCTTCTTTAGGTTCAGAAGGCGTCTCTACCGGAGGCTCGGGCTCCTCGGGTTCGGGATCCTTCGGCTCTTCGGGTTCAATCACGGGTTCCGCAGATTTTTCTTTGGCAACAATTTTAACCGTAACTATTGATTCTGTGTAGTCGGACTCGAAGATATCGACATAATATGTGCCGGACTCTTCCGTATATTCCGCCTGTCTGTTACCGACCATTACCTTGTCAAGCACCTTGCCATCGGGTACTTTGATGGAAACGCGCATCTCTCTGTCAGAGTCGGCAAAACTGTATCTGTATCTATGGTCGCCGTTTTCCTCAGGAGTATCTCTCAGTACATAACTGTACATGTCCTTATCGGATGCTACAGAGCTATAAGGCTCAAGTTCAACGTCTACGCATGAGTGACCTGAAACCTTCGCAATTGCGTCAAACGCCGATTCCGGAGTAGTGTTGTACGTTACAAGCAATGCATCGTATACTGCCCGGTAAGCTTCCATATATCGGCGGACATTTCCGAAATAATCGTATTTGTCGTATTCTTCATCGTAGTCAAAATAAAGATTATTGCCGCTTTCATCGGTCGGATATACGTAATTACCGCCGCTTATCTCATCATTACCTATTTCTGTTCCGACGTTATTTAGGATACAAGACGCATCCTTAAGAATAACCGCATCGTCATGCCTTGTAAGCTCGGCATTTATAACAACGTTACCTATAAACAGGTAATAACGTTTCTCACACTTTTCAAATTTCTTATTAAAGGGATTGGGTGCCCAGGAATTATTTAAGTCTGCCGCGGATAGATTCACCGTAAGACCACTTTGGGCTGCATTGCCGTCGAAAAGATGTATTATTATCTTCGTATTACCTACGTAATAATTTCTTTCAAGCCAGGGACCGTTATAGGAGGTTCCGATTTCGGTACCGCCGTCTGAGACGGTTAATGCATATGAAGTTTTAGAAATGCCTAAAAAGGCCAAAGCAAAAGTCAGCAAACATAAGCCGAACTTTATTTTGCTTTTAAGCATACCGACGTATCCTCCGTATGTACCTTCTTCGCCCCTTAAGAGCGACACTGTCTTATATTATCGGATAGGTATTAATATTTTATTAGAACAGGTCATTATTATATAACGATTATTACAGTTTTGTAACATATTACATTTAATTTCTTATAAAGATAATGTACACTGTCTATATAAAGAAAGACTATCTTAGTATTAACAAAGGACCACATTATGTCAGATCTTATTAAAAATGTAGTAGTAACGTTAAAAAAAGGCGAAGGTCGCACCATAAAAGCGGGCGGTGCCTGGATATATGACAACGAAATCGACACTATAACCGGAACCTTCACAAACGGCGATATTGTGCGTGTTCATGACTTCGACGGCTACCCGATGGGCGCCGGATTTATTAATCAGAATTCCAAGATTCGCGTACGCATGCTTACCCGCAAGGATGGTCAGGCTATTAATGAAGCTTTCTTACGCAGTCGCGTTCAGGCAGCTTGGGATTATCGCAAGACCGTTATGCCTGCTGCCGACTTAAATTGCTGTCGCGTAATCTTTGGCGAGGCCGACTGGCTTCCCGGACTTACAGTTGATAAATATGATGATGTTCTCGTAGTGGAATGCCTTGCACTTGGTATGGAGCCTTTGAAAGTCCTTTTGGTAGACGCGTTAAAAGAAATCCTTGCCACAGACGGTTATAAGATTCGCGGCGTCTATGAGCGCTCCGATGCTCCCGTTCGTAAGAAGGAAGGTTTGCAACCTTACAAGGGCTTTATCGGCGATGAGTTCGATACCAATGTTGAAATTGTTGAAAACGGCATTCACTATATGGTCGATGTTGTTAACGGCCAGAAAACCGGTTTCTTTTTAGACCAGAAATATAATCGTCTTGCCATGCACAGAATCTGCAAGGGTAAGAAGGTTCTTGATTGCTTCACTCATATGGGAACTTTTGCTTTGAATGCAGGTATTGCAGGCGCTTCTTCCGTTGAAGGCCTTGATATTTCCGAGTTTGCTGTAGCGCAGGCTACCGAAAACGCTCGTCGCAGCAATCTTTCCGATACGGTTAAATTCCGCGCAGCCAATGTTCTCGATGAGCTTCCGAAGCTCTACGAACAGGGTGAGTCTTATGATGTAGTCATCCTCGACCCTCCTGCTTTTACCAAATCCCGCGAGGCTACAAAGAACGCTATCAAGGGCTACCGAGAGATTAATATGAAAGGACTGAAGCTCGTGCGTGACGGCGGATATCTCGCCACTTGCTCATGTTCCCACTTCATGACTCAGGAGTTGTTCACCGAAGTTATCGGACAGGCAGCCAAAGCTGTCCACAAGCGCCTCCGCCAGGTCGAATTCCGCACTCAGGCCTGCGACCACCCGATTCTGTGGGCCGCTGATGAGTCTTATTATTTGAAATTTTACATATTCCAAGTTTGTGAGGAGAAATAATGAATACTGAAAATATAGAAATAGTGTCCCTTCCCAAAGATAAATGGAAAGGCACCATGATTCCGCTTGAAACTGTCAGCGACAGTTACTATGATTTTGATATTAAGCCTTTAGACAGCGAGGGCTGTACTATAGTTCTTACGAAAAAGCCTGCCGGCGAGACCATAGTTCATACCCCTGAGGAGTACGACTTCCCCGATTCTTTGTATCAGGATCATTGGGAGAATGCCGAAGCTTTCGGTGTGGTCGGCGATGACGGACAGATAAAAGCCTGCATAGAAGTGTGTCCCGAAGAATGGTCTAACAGACTTTTGGTTACTGAACTTTGGATATGTAAAGAGCTCCGCGGTATCGGCCTCGGAAAACGCCTTATGGACAAGGCCAAAGAAGTTGCCATGGCTCAAAAGCGCCGCGCCATCTTTCTTGAGACTCAGTCATGCAACACCAACGCTATCGGATTCTATCTTCATGAAGGATTCGAGCTTATCGGTTTTGATACCTGCTGCTATACCAACGCTGACATCGAAAGGCGCGAGGTGCGGATAAATCTGGGCTTTTTCTTTCACCGAGAGCCCCGCAGGAATTGATTAACTGAAAATTTTGCTTTACAAATGAGAATCATCACTATATTATGAATGACAAATAAAAAATTTCAATTTACCTATTGACATATCGTTTCAGTAGGTTTATGATAGGACAAAATTCAGAAAGGAGCAAGACAAATGAAGAACGTGTCATTACATTTTAATACTTCAATGTGTATGTGCATGTGTCGAATGCTGTTCTCCCAGGCAGGTAATGTGGCCGGGTGTATGGCTCGTTTGTCGTGCACCCGAAAATAATAGTAACATATTATTTTTAAGCCAATGCCTGGGAGTAATCGTTCCCGGGCATTTTTTATTGCCCGAATTACTAAACTCACAGACAAAGAAAAAGTAACAAGGGAGACTAAACAATTATGAAAAAGAATTTATTTAAGAAACTCGCAGTCGGCTTCTTAGCCGCAACACTTACCATCGCGTCACTTACAGGATGCGGTAAAGAAAAGGCAGACACCAAAGCTGCTGCCGACAAGATTTACAAAACAGTAGATGAAATCAAAGAAGCCGGAAAAATCAACATCGGTGTTTTCTCCGACAAGAATCCATTCGGTTATGTAGATGAGAATGGTAAGTATCAGGGATACGACGTATACTTCGCAGAAAGAATTGCCAAGGACCTTGGCGTAGAAGTCAATTACGTATCCACCGAACCCGCAAGCAGAGTTGAATACCTTGAAACCGGTAAGGTAGACATTATCTTAGCTAACTTTACAGTAACCAAGGACAGAGCCGAGAAGGTTGATTTCGCTCTTCCTTACATGAACGTAGCACTCGGCGTTGTATCTCATGAAGATAACGTAATCACCGATTTAAGCCAGATTGGTCCCGACGATCAGGTAATCGTTATCTCCGGTACCACCGCAGAGACATACCTCGAAGAGAACTATCCCGACATCAAACTTCAGAAGTTTGACAGCTACACAACAGCCAAGACTTCTTTTGAAAACGGAACCGGCGTGGCTTGGGCCAATGACAACACCGAAGTTATTGCTTTTGCCATTGAGAACAAAGGTTACGTTGTAGGTATTCCTTCACTCGGCAGCCAAGACACCATCGCTCCCGCAGTAACAAAGGGTAACGCTACTCTTCTTAAGTGGATAAACGATGAAATCGAAGGTCTTGCAAGCGAAAACTTCTTCCACGCAGATTACGAAGCAACACTTCTCAGCACTTACGGTAAAGATTATGAAGATACACTTGTAGTAGAAGGCGGTAAGACTGCTGCCGGCACTCCTGTAGCTACCTCTGCCACCGGTTCTATCGAAGGTATTGTTCCCGGTAACGGCGAAGTTATTAAGATTGCAGCTTCCCCCATTCCTCACGCAGAGATTTTGGAAAAAGCAGCAGAAATCCTTGAAGGTTACGGTTACAAACTTGACATTGTTGAATTTGAAGATTATGTACAGCCCAACCTTGTAGTTGAATCCGGTGAATTTGATGCCAACTATTTCCAGCATGTTCCTTACCTTGACAGCTTCAATGCAGAGCAGGGTACTCACATTGTAGACGCAGGCGACATTCACTACGAGCCTTTCGGAATTTACCCCGGTACCAAAAAGTCACTTGCAGATATCGCCGAAGGCGACAGCATTGCACTTCCTAATGACACCACCAATGAAGCAAGAGCACTTCTTTTGCTCCAGGACAACGGTTTAATCAAGTTAGCTGACGGCGCAGGTCTCACCGCTACCGTTAACGATATTGTTGAAAACAGCAAGAACCTTAAATTCGTAGAACTTGAAGCAGCTCAGGTTGCAAGAGTTGTAGGCGAAGTTGAATATGTGGTACTTAACGGTAACTACGCTCTTGAGGCAGGCTTCAACGTAGGCAGGGATTCCATCGCTTACGAACTTAGCGATTCCGTAGCTGCCAAGACCTATGTAAACATCGTAGCAGTTAAAGACGGCAACGAATCCTCTGATAAGATTAAAGCTCTCGTAGCAGTTTTAAGATCCGATGAAATCAAGAATTTCATCTCTGACAAATACGAAGGCGCAGTTGTATTCTTCGAGAAATAGGATAAAAGGTCAGGGGCCTTCACGGGCCCCTTATCCTACGTAGGTGAAACATGAGCGAAATAGAAATAAAGAATCTGAAAAAAGTATTTGAAATAAAAGGTCACTCTATCATCGCCCTCGACAACATAAATCTTTCCATCGATAAGGGAGACATCTTCGGAATCATCGGAATGTCCGGTGCCGGCAAAAGTACACTGGTGCGCTCCATCAATTATCTCGAGAAACCCACGGAAGGCCAGATACTTATTGACGGAACCGATTTATTCTTTTTATCTGAGAAGGAACTTCGTAAGAAACGAAGCGACATAGGAATGATATTCCAAAACTTCAATCTCTTAGAGCAAAAAAACGTGCTCGACAATGTCTGTTTTCCCTTGGAAATCGGCGGTGTTAAGAAGAAAGAAGCACGCGCTCGCGCTAAAGATTTACTAAAGACCGTCAATCTTGAGGACAAAGAAAAAGCATATCCTTCCCAGCTCTCGGGCGGACAGAAACAAAGAGTTGCCATTGCAAGGGCCCTTGCCACCAATCCTCGAATTCTTCTTTGTGACGAGGCTACCAGTGCTTTGGACCCGCAGACTACAAGTTCTATCTTAAGTCTGCTTAAGGAAATTAATCATAATCTCGGAATTACGATTGTAATCATTACCCATCAGATGTCAGTTGTCACCGAGATTTGCAACAGAGTGGCTATTATTGATAACGGCCGACTTGTCGAAGAAGGTGCTGTGGATACAATCTTTGAGAATCCTCAGTCGGATGCGGCCAAGGAACTTATTTCCGGTAAGGATTTAAGGTTTACTCCTCTTAAAAAGTACGAAACCGACAATCGCATACGAATCGTCTTTAAAGAGAACTCGGCTTACGAGCCCGTAATCTCTAACCTCATACTTAAGTTCCAAAAGCCTGTAAATATCCTTAAAGCCGATACCCGAAACGTAAACGGCAAGGCTGTCGGAGAAATGATTTTAAGTGTGCCTGACGATGCTATTACTCGTGGAGAAATGATTTCTTATCTTGAAGAAGAAGGTTTAACAGTTACGGAGGTGACAGACATTGCTTGAACCTAAAGTTATACAGATGCTTTTAGAAGGCATCAGAGATACTTTGTATATGACCATTGTCTCAACGGTTGCCGGCTATGTCATCGGTCTTCCTCTCGGCATTCTCCTTCATGTGACGGGTGAGAACGGACTTAAGCCAAACGTTATTATATACAGAGTTATTGATTTTATTTGTAATATTATTCGAAGCGTTCCTTTTTTGATATTGCTTATTCTTTTGATACCATTTACTAGGCTTGTGGTCGGTAAGAGTTACGGCTCCACTGCTACAATTGTTCCTCTCGTAATATGCGCAGCTCCATATATTGGGCGTGTGGTCGAATCTTCTCTTAACGAAGTCGACAAGGGTGTTGTGGAAGCGGCAAGAGCTATGGGCGCAAGCAACATACAGATTATTTTTAAAGTATTACTGGTGGAAGCCAAGACTTCTTTACTTACAGGCTTCACCATTACGACCGGTCTTCTCCTCGGTTATTCGGCAATGTCCGGAACCGTCGGCGGAGGCGGCCTTGGCGATATCGCTGTCAGATACGGTTACTATCGCTGGCAGACAGATATCATGATTATTACCGTTACCTTACTGATTATTATCTTCCAGATTATTCAGTACATAGGCACGAAAGTTGTAACTAAGTTAGATCACAGAAAACGATAGGAATAATAAAATGGACCCAAATGTTTTGTCCTCATATTTGCCACTATATGTACAAGCTTTCCTTCTGACCGTGAAAATCGGTTGGATAGGAATTATAATCGCGATTTTGATAGGTGTAATTGTTGCTTTTACCATCCATTTTAATGTTCCTGTCTTAAAGCCGATTGCGAAGGCCTATGTTGAGTTGTTTCGTAACACACCTCTGCTCGTTCAGCTCTTCTTTATCTACTTTGGCCTTCCCAAAATCGGTATTACTGTCTCGGCTGAAGTGTGCGGAGCGGTGGGCCTTGGACTTCTTGGCGGAAGCTATATGGCGGAAAGCTTCCGAAGCGGCCTTGATGCCGTACCCGTTTCGCAGTCGGAAAGTGCGCTTGCCCTCGGACTGTCACAATCGCAACTATTCGGAAGTGTCATCCTTCCACAAGCTTTTTCAATCAGTACACCCTCAATAGTTGCCAATGTCATCTTCTTACTCAAAGAAACAAGCGTATTTTCCGCAATCAGCCTTATGGACTTAATGTTTACGGCCAAAGATTTAATCGGTCTTTATTACAACACTACCGAATGCCTTGTGTTGCTGGTAGTCTTCTACATCGTAATGCTTGTGCCGGTATCAATTCTTGGCACAGTATTGGAAAAGAAAACGCGCTACAAAATGTTTGGAGTCTAGACCATGGGATTTGATGTTTTATTTAAGGGAACCAACTTCATAAGACTTTTGGCGGGACTCGGAGTAGCACTTAAAATCAGTTTGATTTCCGTGGCTATCAGTATTCCTCTCGGAATCATCCTGGGGATGATTATGACGACCAAAAACGTTGTGATTAAAGCCGTTACGCGGTTGTATCTCGAGATTGTGCGTATTATGCCACAGATGGTGCTTTTGTTTATCGTTTTCTTTGGCGCTACAAGGGCACTGGGTATTAACCTCTCTGCAGAGACTGCTTCAATTATAGTGTTTTCTTTCTGGGGAACCGCTGAAATGTCGGACCTGGTAAGAGGCGCACTTACAGGTATACCTGTGATTCAGTACGAAAGCAGCTTCGCTCTCGGCCTGAGTCCTCTGCAGACTTATGTGTATGTAATCATTCCGCAGATAGTTCGGCGCATGATTCCTCTTTCCATAAACCTTATTACTCGTATGATTAAAACCACCAGCCTGGTTATGATGATTGGAATCGTAGAAGTGCTTAAGGTCGGCCAGCAGATTATCGAAGCGAATCGTAAATCTTCACCGAATGCGGCGTTTGGTGTATTTGCCACAGTCTTCTTACTGTATTTTCTGGCTTGTTATCCGATAAGCTGCCTTTCAAAGTATCTGGAAAAGAAATGGGAAAATTGAGATGAGTGAAATATTAAGCGTTAAAAACCTTTCAAAAAGATTCGATGACCTCACGGTGCTCGATAATATCAATCTCTCCGTTAACGAAGGCGAAGTCGTAGTTATCGTCGGACCTTCCGGCTGCGGCAAAAGCACATTCCTTCGCTGCCTTAACGGTCTTGAAGATATTCAGGACGGAGAAATAATCTTAGACGGCGAGAACATCAGCCACGATAAGAAGACACTTCAGAAGAATCGTGAGAAAATCGGCATGGTATTCCAAAGCTATGATTTATTTCCTCACAAGACCATTTTAGATAACGTTACTCTCGCACCGATTAAGGTAAAGAAACGTAACAAAAAGGAAGTGGAGCAGGAAGCTCTCGCACTTCTTGAAAGAGTAGGTCTTCTCTCCAAGAAAGACAACTACCCCCGCCAGCTTTCCGGCGGACAAAAACAACGTGTCGCTATCGTACGTGCACTCATCATGCAGCCTAAAGTCTTGCTCCTTGATGAAATCACTGCCGCCCTTGATCCCGAGATGGTACATGAAGTCTTGGACGTAGTTCTTTCTCTTGCCAAAGAAGGACGTACCATGTTAATAGTCACCCACGAAATGCAATTTGCTCGCGCAGTCGCAGACAAAATAATCTTCATCGATGGCGGAAAGATAGTTGAGGAAGGAACTCCAAGTGAGTTCTTTGACAATCCAAAGACCGATAGGCTTAAAAAGTTCTTACAGACATTTTCTTACAACAAATAACCATTTGTGACGGTGTGGCCGCAGGAACGGCATAGGTTTGCAAAACCGAAGATACTGGTTCGAGTCCGGTCACTGTCAGAGTAGTTCTCCTAAACAAAAGAGGCGGGGCAGCTTACGCTACCCCGCTTCTTCTGTTATTTACGCTCTTGGAGATATAAATATACTCTGCTCTGTATTATATCGGCAACTTCGTATTCTGTTTTTTCGCCGGTAAAATAGGCACTGCTTTCTTCCAAAATAATATCTTGTATGTACGTCTGCCCTAAAATCGGTACTCCTGAATCCATTAACTCTATGAATTCATCGAGGTAAGAGGACCCGTCTTCGCGACCGGCAAGCGGAGTACTTGCACCGCCATATATGACAAATGCCGGTTCATCATCGGGCTTCAATTCTCCATCGACCCACACAGTAAGCTCCCAACCGTTTTTGACATGCTCCCTTAAAGCATCTTTTCTGATCCAGCCATCTGTATTGTATCTGATTTGATACTCTTCATCTGTTAATGCCTTAATAAAATCCGCTGCCACATCTTTGTGCTTAGACATTTCGCTCATCGCCATGCCGCGATAACATACTATTGCTGCTTTTACGTTTTTATCAGACGTAATACCGACAGTGTGGAAATCATCGCCCAACTTTTTTCTTATTTCCGAATATGATGCCAGGCCACCTGCACAATATGTTATAAAAGCCTTCCCATCTTTCATATCTTCTATTTCCTGTTCGCTTGAAATATGTTCGGAACTATCAGGCTTTACATCTGCATGTTCTTTGCAAAATCTAAGTAATCTATAGAAGTTCTCATTTTTGAAATCACAGGTCATATTATCCATGTCGATAAATTCGCTGTATTCCACAAGTCGCACGCACAAATCGGCCAGAATCATATGACAGACTGTATTGGCATTAAAATATGCCCCTTCATTACCTTTACTGAACCTCTCATAAGCATCCAAAGCTTCTGTGATTGTCCACGAATCATTCTCGAAATTCTTTTTATTGATAAACATAAGCTCAAGAGACGCATCAAAAGGAACCGCATATAGTTTAGAGTCTATTTCACCGAATTTAAGTGCTCCGGCGAAAACATTTTCTTTAACTTCTTGTGATATTAAATCATCCAGCGGACAGACTACGCCTGCATTATTAAGCGCTTCCAATCGGTCTCGACTCGTCCAAATAAGATCCGGGCCTTCACCGTCTTTAACCTTCTGTACGAATTTGGCCCATGCATACTCATCTCTGTATCCGATATCCTCCAGGCTTTCAACCCTAATCTTAACTCCCGGATGAGACCTCGTATAATCTGCTGCGCAATTCTCAATACGACCATCCTTATAGTCTGTTGTAACCAGTAGTTCTATCGTGTCAGGGTGCTCCGAGTCATCTACTTTATAAAGAAAAGCGTCGCCCCACTCTTTAAAACAAACATATATCTCATTGTCGGAATTCCTATAGATATCCAGACAGTCAAAACCGCTGAGTCCATTGAAGCTGTATATATTCTTCACTTCACCGGATTGCGCGTTATAAAGTGATAACTTGGAATCATTTAGTATAATGACGTTTCCGTATTCATCCAGATACGCCGCCGAAGAATAAAGGCTTGTATTAAATACAGTAAGCGTATTCTTTCCATCCTCATCGAGAGTAAAGAATTCTGTCTTACCCTCTTGATTGTTGCACATAAATACTGCCTTACCGGTTAAGCTCCGTCCTATCATTTTTAGCCAGTATAAATCCCCGGTCATGTCAATTTTGGCTGTAACCTTAGCCTTTTTATCAAGTATCTCCGCTACTTTACCCTCATTATAGATAAAAACAATCTGCTCTTCATTGAGACAGAAGGGCGTGGGTAACATTAAGTACTCCTCACCCTCGTTTCTTACTTTTTGGGCATAATCGGTTATTTCTTTGACCGTTCCTTCCTGCGTAAAACGGATCATATAATAATGTTCAAGCTTCGGCTCCGTTGCGCCTTCTTGGCTCCAATTTGTAATTACTGCGAATACTATAAGGTCATCATCCAGTGTCCCTATTGATTGGATATAATAATTCTCCTTATCAAACTCTTCTGCGGAAAAAGAATCCGGCTTTTCTAATATTTCTTTTCCCGAAAGGAGAAATGGTTCATGAGTTGTTTCCCCGGTCAGATAGTTGTATATACATAATTCGTAGATATAGTCTCCGTCAAGACTACCGCTTTCTCTGCAGCATAGTATTGAATAGAGCTTATCTCCCAGAAAGGCGGTAAATCTTTGCTCTACAAAGTATTTGATATCCGACGGGCCGGATACACCCGGCATATACTCGGAAACCTCCCAGCCTTCAGCAGCGATTGGTGTTCCTTCAGGCGCAACCCACTTAGTGGCAAGGATATCTGTAGACTCAAGTTTCTCACGAGCGACTTTCTCTGCTTTGGTGTTCGCTCCGTCAGTTCGTCCGCAGGAAGTCAAAAGAAGAAATATAGTAATAACTGCCACCGTAGTAATCTTTTTAAATAATCGGTATTTCGTCATAAACACCTCCATAAAGGCGCCCTATTCCAAGAATCGGGGCAGTTCTCACTGCCCCGACTCTTCTGTGGCTATTTCTTCACTTTCTGTTTCTATAAGGGGAAAAGAAAGCTCTACAACAAACAAATCTGCGTCGGCTTGCATCTTTAGCTCACCGTTTTGAAGATCCATAAGGCTTTTAACTATCGAAAGTCCAAGCCCATGGCCTTCTGTATGTCTGGATATGTCACCCCTCACAAATCGTTCAGTGAGTTCTTCCATCGTAAAGTTTAAGGGGTCTTTGGACATATTCTTAAAGCTGATCACTACTGTATCGTCAAGTTTCTTGGCACTGACATATGCTCTGGAGCCTGGCATTGCATATTTACAAATGTTGGTTAATAAGTTCTCAAAGATTCTGCTTAGGAACTTGGCGTCCGCAGATATCATAAGCTTCTCTTCCGGGTATGATTCCATCAAAGTTATATCCGCCAAATTTAGCTTGTGCTCATACTCGACTACACATTGTTCCAAAAGAATGTGAACATCGCATGGCGCCATGTTAAGTTCTACCGCGCCGGTTGCTGCTTTGGATGCTTCAATTAAAGCCTCTAGCAGTTCTTTAAGTCTCACCGATTGCTTATGAAGGTGGTCTGCATATTCGACGCGCTCTTCTTCGGTAGTTCCTTCTTTGGCTATTAAATCTGAAAAGTTGATTATTGACGTAAGCGGTGTCTTGATGTCGTGTGAAACGTTGGTTATGAGTTCGGTCTTGAAACGTTCACTCTTAAGTCTTTCGGTTACAGCATTTGATACACTGTCGGAAATGTGATTGATGTTACCTGCAAAGTTCTTAAGTGAAACCGGGTACTTCCTCACATTAATCTCAAAGTCGGTGTTGCCGTCAGCGATTTCTTTGACTGCTTTCTCAAGATTTGAAATTTTCTTGATATAGTAAGCTCCCACAATAGTGAGAAGTATCAATACTGCTGCCGCTACCGTAAACAGTTCCTGATAGTCATGGCTTCCTCCGGCGATTGCAAACACAACCAGTACAGCCACAATCAATAATACAAATACCAAGTATTTAACCATCGGCAACGCAAAGAACAAAAGCAATGCCGTTCCGCCTATTAGCAAGACTATGCTCGCCACAGCCAGTATTACTTCCCTGTAAAAATACTCTTTAACAAATACCCAAGTTTTTCCAATTATTGTATTGGTTCTTCTGTTTTTCAGTCCGTCAACATAGATTTTTACAGTGTAATCTCCATATGATGAAGATTTCTCGTAAGACTTGGCAGTGATTTCTTCATTGGGACTCATGTTACGCCCCAGCGGTGTTCCCCTGCTTGAGTATATAGCAAATTTAATACCGTGTTTGTCGCACAGGTTTTTAAGCGTATCGAGTTCGTGATTCTCCAGATAATTGATAATTGTTTCCGTTAATGTATAGGAAAGATTAGTGTTTCTATTTGCCTCTTTTAACTCATATTCCAAAGTAATCCTGTCGCCCGTAAATCTGTCGTAAATCATTGCACTCTCAAGAAGTGTTCCGAGAAGACCCGCAACCAGCATTATGGCAAAAAGAATCGAAAGAAGCGTTTTCTTCATAGCTTATCTCCTTTCACTTCGGAACTGTTAATCTTGTAGCCCTGCCCCCATACGGCAGTTAAGTACCTGGGATTGGCCGAATCGATTTCTATCTTCTCTCTGATGTGGCGAATGTGCACCGCGATGGTTCTCTCGCTGCCGATAGCGTTTTCTTTCCATATCTGAGAATATATCTCTGCGGGAGAAAAGCATTTGCCTTTATTATTCATAAGGAGCTTCAATATCTCATACTCTGTATTGGTAAAAGAAATCTCCTCGCCGTTAAGCCTTACTATCTTCTCCCTGTCATCAAGCTCCAAGCCCCCTACGAGCAAAGTCTCTCCAAGAGCGGTGTTCCCGCCAAGTCTTGTGTAACGTCTAAGCTGCGCATTCACTCGCGCGCGCACTTCCAGAGGGTCAAAGGGTTTCGTGATATAATCGTCGGCACCTTCTTCAAGACCTGCTATCTTATCGATGTTCTCACTTTTGGCAGTTAAAAGGATGATCGGCACATTACTATATTTCCTGATATTCTGCATGGCAGTAAGACCGTCCATCTGCGGCATCATGATATCAAGAAGGATTAGGTCAATTCTGTTTTCTTTGACCGCTTCGATAGCCTCGCGACCATTTCTTGCCTCGTAAAATGTGAAGTTTGGATCTTTAAGATAGATTTTTAATGCATAGAGGATATCGTCCTCGTCATCGCACAGCAAAATGTTGTACATTAACCCGTTCCCCTTACTCTAATGTCTTAAGGTATTCGCCCACCTGCTTTTGAATTCTTGCTGCAACTTCCGCCTCGTCGGCATCGGTTTGATACATAAGCTCGACTTCTTTTTCCAGAATTTCTTCAATAGGCCTAAATCTTTCATCCGGCAATCTTAGTGTATCATAATAATTCATATATTCATCGGCGTATGATGTTCCGTCTTCTCTTCCAGCAAGCATCATATAGCCGTTGTAAGTAACCTTCGCCATAGGTGTATCCGTGTTATAAAGCTCGCGGGTAACAGAAAGCGTGTACCCTTCCGGAGCCTCATAAGCCCTCTTATCTATAGGCATCGGGTCACCTTTATTAATGATAATTCCGTCAAAAGAAGCTTTATCTGTAGGAATAAGCGAAAATCCGCTCAAGCCCCAGTAGTTCTTGTAAAGATACTTGAGGAAATCTTCAATCAAATCATAGTTCTTGGTATTCTTCGATACCACAAGACTTCCGTTATAGCTTGTGACATTTCCGTTTTCCGCCTTGGTGGGATATCCTGCTATCACGCCTTTGCCACCTAGTATCTTTTTCATTTCATCAAACTCGTTAAAGCTTGCAGAACCTATACTGATAAATAAAACCTTTTCATCGAGCAAGGCGTCGTATTGTTCTTTGGCCGTTATCGGAGCAATCTTATTTATAGTATGGTATTTCTTGCATTGTTTCAGAATACTTACAAAGTTGCCGGCGGTAAAATTGCAGGTTCCTTTCTGATAGTCAAAGAATTCGGATACATCCATTCCGCGTAAAAATATTTCGAACGGATCTGTGCTTCCGTAACAAATAGCCTCATATGGCTTACCGGCCTGCTCCCTCATATTGATAAGATTTATAAGGTCTGTTGCAGAATACCCATCAGCTAACACTCCGCTTTTGGTTATCAACAAGTCTCTGTTGTACAAAGAAGGATACCTTAATATCTTCCCATCAACAGTCGAGGCTTCTTTAAAGACATCAAACATATTCTCCATGTCTTCTTCGGAATATATGTCCGATATGTCTCGGATGCAGCCCGCGTTAACATAGTCAAGGAAAGTATCGTTGTCGAGAAATGCTATATCAACACTTCCGTCTTTCATCTTCTTGATGTTCTCTGCAGCTGCATCTTCGGTATCGCCTGTCTTCTCAGTTTTAACATACTCAAATTTTACTTCGGGATGAGTCTCTTCGTATTCTTTTATCGCCCGCTCAATATTTTTATCACTGTTTGCGACTTGCTGAACTTTTATGGTGCGGGTCTTAACCTTTTGAGAGAATACTCTTAAGTCGTTATCTATATAAACATATAAGTCCCCATCGTCATTGATTACAAAGTCGGCACCACGCACAAAGCTTGGCTCGGTGCTGCAGATTATTTCCCGCTCCCCGGTCTTAACGTTCCATTTAATAAAATCGCCTTCGCCCGTCTTTCTGTATACTATGTTTCCGTCATCATCTTCGGTGGCGTTGCTGATATAAAGTTCTTTACCTCTATATAGAGCTTCTTTTTCCAAATCATTTATGTAAAATAATTGTATATCTCCATGTGAGTCGGTTTCTTTAAATATCCATGTACCGCCCTTTGTTTGGAAGAGAGGTTTTATTTTGACTCCTTTATCACCTTTAAAGAATGCTAAAACGTGTCCAAGTCTGCTTGCAACTATCATTTCACCGTCAGAGCACACCGTAATATATCTGTCGGTTGCACCTTCATAAACGGTTGTATCAAATTTAAGCGTTTTGGCGGATATCAATTCAGACTGTATAAAAGTATCCGTTCGGATTCCCTTAAGTAAGGTTCCGTCCTCCCAAAGCATGCTTGCGTATGTGCGATTAAATGTATCCATCGCCTGCTTGTAGAGTATTGCCAATTTCCCGTTACTTATAGTCATTGATTCAACGGCTATATCCTCTATGCAATAATTTGTGGTAAGTTCTTTGGTATTGCAATCATATATTTGAATTCTTTGGGAAAAAGAAGTAGCGACTTCATCTTCCTTTCTTAGATTAACATTGGAAATGTAATAAATTTTGTCGTCTGATGCCGCATGAACGGAGCCGAAATATTCACCGTTAACGCTGATTCCGGGTACGAAACTGTCATTAAACAAATCTCCGTAGAAATCTGAATAGTATAGACTTATATTCTTAACCGGCTCACCGGAAATCTTCCATTCGGAAGCTAAAAGATTGTCCTCTTCATCAAGCGGAGCCGCTTCGCTTTTTTCGCAGAATATGAGAAAAAGAATGATTGTAGCCAGAATCAGGCAAGTGATAATAGACTTTAGATTAATTCTCATGCAAACCCCTCCATTTGTAATACCCTTAATCCTCTTATATCTTCTTATTATTTGAGGGCAATTACAAGGGGTTTAACCACAATTTAAACTATCTTAACAATTGTTAAGAAAACCCCGGGCCGATAGTTTCGACTCGGGGTTATGTATGATTTTTTTTACTGTCTGGCGGTTTTGGAAGCCACCTTGTTGGCGTACATAAGCTCATCGGCACGCTTGAATACGTCGTTCATGCAAGTGTCCTTTTCCTTGTTGTACTCGGCCATGCCCATTGCCACCGAGTAACGCTCCCACGGCTCTTTGGACTCGTCGTGAGCGGTAGATTTATAGATTATTTTTAATTCAGATAAAAGTCTGTCTCGGTTATCGTAATCACTTCTTTCAAGCAGAATAACGAACTCATCACCGCCTATTCTGAATACAGGTGAATGGTCAAAAGTTATACAGATTAAATGACAGGCGCCGAAGATATAATCGTTACCGTGTTCATGGCCGTATGCATCGTTAATCTTCTTAAGGTTATTAAGGTCTGCCATGATGATACCGAAGCGGGCAGTTCCGTTCTCTATATCCTTATTCACTCGTTTCTCGACTTCACCGTACCACGCTTTGTTCTTAACGTGAGTAAGTGCATCCTGGTAAGCAAGCATGTCCATTCGACTGACTTCGGACTTCATGGTTTCTACTTTGCCCTTTTCGTCAAGGATGCTTCTTAAATACTGGCGCATGTCAGCCGAAAGTTGGGTTACCGCATCGGATAACGATTCTACTTCGTTGTGTGTAGTAATTGACGGAGCATCGTATTGTAACTTCTCGGGATCCGTCTGGTCGTGACTCCTCATGGCAAAAGAAACCACGCTCTTCTCAAGCCGCCTTATCGGTTCGGTGATGTTTTTATTCATCCACAGTATAAAGAATGTAATAAAGAGGACACCTAGTATAGCTATAAGAACTACATTCATACCTGTGTAGGTTTTAATTACATTTTGTAAATCCTCAACTTCAATGTCTACACAGAGGGCTGCGTATCGCTCGCCTTTGCTGTTTTTAAGTGGCAAGAGCGCTGTGTAGTCATAGCCCCAGTCTGAGAAATTTTTAAAATACGATATCTCGTTCTTTTGATAAGCGTTGTTATATTTAATTACATCCGCTTCTTCATAGACATCATCAAGTATTAAGTCAAGATAATATCCGTCCGGGTCGGTCGCGCGCCCTTCGGCCGTATCGGCAGAAATGACATTCATTATTACTTTTTGCTCGTCATTAACTATGGGAGTGACAATATACAGGAAATGTATGTCGAAGTCTTCCATGATGGAGTCCATGAATGCTACAAGTTCTGTATATTCTTCAGACTCTTCACCGGTCTTAACGCACTCGTATAGATTATCCTTATCAATGTGACTTTCCACATATCTTAGGATATCGTTCATTCTTCTGTTATATGATTTGTAAAGCGTATTGGTGAATGTTGTATATGTGAGAATACTTAAGAATAAACACAGCAATGTTATGAATGCCAGTGTAAAAATAAAGATGCTTCTCTTGATAGGTTTCTTGCTTTTTTCCACTTGTCTTCTCCGAGTTTTCTTAAACTGATAATCTGTGCTATCGCACTCCCCCTTCTATCATCCCTTATGAGCGTTAACACAGAATTACTGTTTTATTAGGCTTAAGGGCCAAAGAAAAAGCAAGGCACAACTTAATGTACCTTGCTCTGTACTGTTAATGTAAGTTACTTATTTCATCTTGCTGATTTCAACTGCGGTTTGGGATGCAACCTTAGCGTTGTTGTATACGAGCTGGATGTTGGATTCAAGTGAATCGCCGCCGGTAAGCTCTACGACTCTTGCAAGAAGGAAAGGTGTGGTTGCCTTACCCTTAACGCCCTGCTCAACGCTTTCTTTGATTGCCTGGTCGATTGCCTTGTTGATGGTATCGTAATCCATAGCGTACTGTTCGGGAATGGGATTGGTAAGAAGCATACCGCCTGCCATGCCGAGTTCTCTCTTAGCTACGAATGCTGCCGCAACTTCCTCGGGGGTGTCGAGTCTGTAATCAACCTTGAAGCCGGACTTTCTGGTATAGAAAGCAGGAAGCTCTTCTGTACCGTAACCGATAACGGGAACGCCCTTGGTCTCAAGATATTCAAGTGTAAGACCTAAGTCAAGGATGGCCTTGGCTCCTGCGCATACTACCAATACGGGAGTCTGAGCAAGCTCTTCAAGATCGGCTGAGATATCCATTGTGGTCTCTGCTCCTCTGTGAACGCCGCCGATACCGCCGGTAGCAAATACCTTAATACCTGCCATAGCTGCAATAATCATGGTGGTGGCAACTGTGGTCGCGCCATCCATCTTCTTGGATACGATTACGGGAAGGTCACGTCTGGAAACTTTGGTAACTTTCTGACCGGTCTTGCCGAGGTATTCGATTTCTTCCTTGGAAAGTCCTGCCTTGAGGCGTCCGCCTATAATTGCAATTGTAGCGGGAATCGCACCGTTGTCTCTGATTACCTTTTCAACATTGAGAGCGGTCTCAACATTCTTGGGGTAAGGCATTCCGTGTGAAATGATAGTTGATTCAAGTGCTACAACCGGTTTTCCTTCTTCAATAGCCTTCTTAACTTCGGGGGCTACATCCAAATACTTGTTATAATTCATAATCTTTTCTTCTCCTTCTATATAAACCTTACGGGTTTATTCTTTATTAATCTAAGCCGGCTCTTTTAAGAACTGACTCGATATTCATTGATTCGTTGATGGTGGTGGTGCTTTCACAGGCAATTGCCGCAGCGGCCAGGCCTACCAACGCGGTTTCTTTTAACGACATCTCTTTGGTATATGCGTAGGCGAAACCAGCCATCATTGCATCACCTGCACCTGTTGCGTTCATAAGCTTGCAGGGAAGATTTCTTACGTGGAAACCGTTCTTCTTGTCCGCTATGTATATTCCTTCTTCACCAAGGGTAAGTGCTACAATCTTAACGCCGGCGTCGGTGAATACCTTAACTGCCTTTTCAAGTGTTTCATCGGATGCGGACTCAACCTTAACACCTGTAAGAATGCGAGTCTCAAGCGCATTGGGTGTTACTGCGTAAAGATTGGCCAAGGAAGGCAATAATCTTGCGGCCTTGGTGCAGGAAACGGGGTCTGCAAAAATGGGAGCCTTACATTTCTTGGCAAGGAAAGCAATACTTTCTGTAGGGATATTGGTGTCCACTACTACGAGCTTAGCCTTATTAATCTCGGGCAATCTTGTCTCGAGGTATTCGGGTGTAATGTTCTTATAAATGTTCATGTCGCTTATGGCAACCGACATGTCTCCGTTGTTGTTGGCAATAAAAAGATATGAAGAGGTAGCATCGTTGGGACATTTACAATATCCTTCGATGTCGATTCCTATCTCATTACAGCTGTCGATAATTTTCTTACCGTTGTCATCATCACCGATTGCAGTAATAAGCTTAACCTTCATGCCAAGCAGTGTCATGTTGTGAGCTATGTTTCTTCCTACGCCGCCGAGGGAAATAATAATTCGGCCGGGGTTGGAATCCCTTGGAATAAGGGGAGCATCAGGCTTGCCGCCTATGTCAACATTCACTCCGCCAATGACTACACAATAATCTCTGTCCATACTCTAACTTCTCCATCTCTCTTCTAAAATAAAAAACCCGTGACAAAGCCAATTGGAAAAAGGCCATACCCCGGGTCTTTACATAGCTTATTCGTTTGTATAGTTATCAAAATAACCCTGAATCAGTATAATCGGGGTTCCTTTGTCACCGGAACCCGAAGTTAAGTCACACAGGGAACCGATTAAGTCGGTCAGCTGTCTGGGTGTGGTACCCTGGGATGCCATATTGCCTTTTAAGTTACCGTCTTTAGACCTGATCTTTTCGGAAATTGCTTCTTTGAGCGCTTCACCGGAAAGGTTGGCGAAGTCATTGTCTGCAAGGTACTTAAGCTTTAATTCATTAGGCGTTCCGATAAGGCCGTCTGTGTATGCAGGTGAAACAACGGGATCTGCAAGCTCCCAGATCTTGCCTTGAGGATCCTTGAAAGCGCCGTCACCGTATACCATAACTTCAACGTGCTTGCCGGTCTTCTTAAGAATCTCTGACTGGATGTCTACTACCAGGCCGTCACAGTCTCTGGGGAAAAGTTTAATCTTCTCCTCGGTAGATTTGTTGGAGCCTAAAAGTCCGTATTTCTCGTTACAGCCGCTTCCATTAACGGGAGCAGTCAGCAAGTCATCAAGACCGCATACCACTCTTGCGCCGCTGTTACGAAGAATTCTCTTGGTACGAACTCTTGTATGAATATCGCAAGTAATAATCTTATCTACATAATCAAGAATGGTCTTGGCGCGATTGGCAAAAATAATGTCTACGTCGCAGCCTTCACCTTTTATAATGTCTGCATAATACTGAACGTAATCAACGCCGGTGAACTCATGCTTATTCTCACCGAAAAGTTCTCTGTACTTCTCTAAGGTAAGAACATCTGAATAGGGGTTAACTCCGGCATCATCAAGCTGGTCGTAAGTAAGAAGTGCATTGCCGACTTCATCGCTGGGATAACTTAACATGAGAATTATCTTCTTGCAGCCCCTTGCAATACCTCTTAAATTAATGGCAAAGCGGTTTCTTGAAAGGATGGGGAAAATTACTCCCACCGTTTCGCCGCCAAGTTTCTTCTTAACATCTGCAGCAATATCATCAACGGTCGCGTAGTTGCCCTGAGCTCTGGCAACAACTGACTCTGTAATTGCTACTACGTCCCTGTCTCTTAGTGAAAAGCCTTCGCTTTCGGCGGCAGCAAGAACACTGTCAACCGTAATCTTGACTAAGTCATCACCCTCACGGATGATGGGACCTCTGATACCTCTCGATACTGTTCCTACTAATCTCTCCATATTACTCCCTCTCGCATTTGTGTAATCCCCTAATTGCACAAAATACTACTTTTACATTATACACAAGAATTATTACAAAATAAAGTTTTTTTGCGGGTACAAAAAGAGGACGTCGCTACGCCCTCTTTTTAATCTTATCTATATCCTCTTTTTTGACTCTGAAAGACTCTTTCATTTTCTGAATGGATTTATTAAATGTCCAGTCATCCAGGTGATTATTTGAAGAATTCATATACTCTATACATTTATCCGGATATTTGGCCATTACTGTTGCAATTGCCCAAGCTACACCCATCCTGGAATAATATGAATCAGTATACAAAGAATTCAGAATGTCAATGACCCTATCGATATATTCATCATTAAGAAACTGGCTCATAAGCATAATGGCTACAACTCTTACTTCATACTCTTTCTTAGAGTCTTTGAACTCTAAAAGTAAATTAAAAGTTTCATCTTGATATTTTCTTGCAATCTTGAAGGTCTGACAAAGAGAATCATTTACTGACCAGTCGTGTATAGTCGGAATAATTTTTCTTAAATAACTAAGCAGAACATTAATATCATCCTTCGCATAACCTATTACAAGAACCTGAAGCAATTCCATCTCAAACATATCCATAGGATTATTATCAAGAAATTCGCGATAATTTTCTTTTGCTATTTTCTTGGCCAATGTACGCATCATAGGAATTCTTACTCCGGCACAGGGAAGCTTGGCTGTAGGGTTTAGTTTTAGAAAGAATTCTGCGTTCTTGGGATCTGATAGGGAATTGATTTCTTCTTTAATTTCTTCTATTGTCATAGTCATTTTCTCCCGCAGCTTTATATATAAAATGTTGTATCTATAAAAATAATAGCAAAAAAAATAAACCCTGAAAACTCAAGGTTTAGAAAATAAAACATGCCCAGAACCGGAATCGAACCAGTGACACGAGGATTTTCAGCCCTCTGCTCTAC
>JAFYDI010000092.1 GCA_017544835.1 Lachnospiraceae bacterium
ACACTTATCTAACAAACTTACAGGAGGATTTCAAAATGAGACCAGAATGGAAAGATTTTGTAGGTGGCAAGTGGGAAAATGAAATCAACGTACGTGATTTCATCCAGAAGAACTATCATCCCTATGACGGTGATGATACCTTCCTTGCAGGCCCTACACAGAACACCAAAGACTTATGGGCTATGGTATTAGACCTTCAGAAGAAAGAAAGAGAAGCAGGCGGTGTTCTTGATATGGATACCAAGGTTATCTCCACCATCACTTCTCACGGCCCCGGCTATCTTGACAAGAGCAAGGAAACAATCGTAGGTTTCCAGACAGATAAGCCCTTCAAGCGTTCCATGCAGCCTTACGGCGGTATCCGTATGGCAGAAAAGGCATGTGCAGACAACGGCTACACCGTTGATCCCGAAATCAGCGAGTTCTTCTCTGTTCACAGAAAGACACATAACGCAGGATGTTTCGATGCTTACAACGAAGAAATGAGAGCTTGCCGTTCTTCACACGTAATCACAGGTCTTCCCGATGCTTACGGTCGTGGACGTATCATCGGCGACTACAGACGTGTCGCTCTTTACGGTATCGACAGACTTATCGAGGACAAGCTTGCACAGAAGGCTTCTACCGGACGTGTTATGACAGATGACGTTATCCGTCTTCGTGAAGAACTCTCCGAGCAGATTGTTGCTCTTAAGATGATGAAGGAAATGGCAGCTTCTTACGGTTGCGACATTTCCAGACCCGCTTCCAACGTTCAGGAAGCTATTCAGGCTACTTACTTTGGTTACCTTTCAGCTGTTAAGGAGCAGAACGGTGCAGCTATGTCCCTCGGACGTACCTCTACCTTCATCGACTGCTACGCAGAAAGAGACCTTGCAAACGGAACCTTCACCGAGGAGCAGATTCAGGAATTCGTAGATCACTTCATCATGAAGCTTCGTTGCGTTAAGTTCGCACGTACACCTGAATACAACCAGATTTTCGCAGGCGATCCCGTTTGGGTAACCGAGTCTATCGGTGGTGTTGGTGTTGACGGACGTCACATGGTAACAAAGATGAGCTTCCGTTACCTCCACACTTTGACCAACTTAGGTTCCGCTCCCGAGCCCAACCTTACAGTTCTTTGGTCCACCAGACTTCCTCAGAACTTCAAGAAGTTCTGTGCTAAGATGTCTATTCAGTCAAGCTCCATCCAGTACGAGAACGACGACCTTATGCGTGTAACTCACGGTGATGACTACGGCATCGCTTGCTGCGTATCCTCCATGAGAATCGGTAAGGAAATGCAGTTCTTCGGCGCTCGTGCAAACCTTGCTAAGTGTCTTCTTTACGCTCTTAACGGCGGCGTTGACGAAGTTACCAAGAAGCAGGTTGGTCCTAAGTACCGTCCTGTAGAAGGTGACTACCTTGACTATGATGACGTTATAGCAAAATTCACCGACATGATGGAATGGCTTGCTGATGTTTATGTAAATACCCTTAACGTAATTCACTACATGCACGACAAGTACTGCTACGAGAGAGCACAGATGGCTCTTCACGACAGAGACGTTCGCCGTTACTTTGCAACAGGTATGGCAGGTCTTTCTGTAGTAGCTGACTCACTTTCCGCTATTAAGTACGCTAAGGTTAAAGTTATCCGTGACGAAGACGGTATCATCACCGACTTCGAGACCACCGGTGACTTCCCTAAGTACGGTAACGACGATGACCGTGTAGACTCCATCGCTACCGAACTTGTACACAAGTTCATGACAATGATCAGAAGACATCACACCTACAGAGACGGCTTCCCTACAATGTCAGTTCTTACCATTACCTCTAACGTAACCTACGGTAAGGCAACAGGTAACACCCCTGACGGACGTAGAAAAGGACAGCCTTTCGCTCCCGGTGCTAACCCTATGCACAACCGCGATACTCACGGTGCAGTTGCTTCCCTTTCCTCAGTTGCTAAGCTTCCTTTCATGGATTCTCAGGATGGTATCTCCAATACCTTCACTATTATCCCCGGAGCTCTTGGTAAGGAAGACAAGGTATTCGCAGGCGACATCGATCTTGATTTAAAATAATTTAAACATCATACAGGAGGTGAATCTCATTGGATCAGAAAGATATGATTGACGACTTGGTTAAGATGCTTGACCAGGATATGAGTAAAGGCGTCGGACACGTTAATGTTGACTTCGACGAAAAGGCCGCTCAGGCCAAAACCGTGCAGACAATGGGATGCACGGACTGTTCCAGAACCCCTCTTGCATGCAGCGTTCCCACGTTGCATCAGGGTCTGGATGATTATGAATAATTAAGGAGGAACTAACAATGGCAACAGTAGCTAACAAACAGCAGGTTGATAACCTTGTTCATTTGCTTGACGGCTATGTAACAAAAGGCGGACATCACCTTAACGTAAATGTACTTAACAGAGAAACTCTTATTGATGCACAGGCACATCCTGAGAACTATCCTCAGCTTACAATCCGTGTATCCGGTTACGCAGTTAACTTCATCAAGTTAACTCCCGAACAGCAGGCAGACGTTATCTCTCGTACATTCCACGAGTCATTCTAATTACAAGATGCTTAAGAGGGTCCGGAGTAATCCGGGCCCTTTTTGCAAAAGAAGGATTAATTATGCAAGGTAGAATTCATTCACTTGAAAGTTTTGGAACCGTAGACGGTCCCGGCGTAAGATACGTTGTATTTATGCAAGGCTGCCCCATGAGATGCAAATACTGTCACAATCCCGACACCTGGGAAGTGAACGCCGGCACCCTTATGGACGCCGACTACATAATTGAACAGTATGAACGCAATAAAGGCTTCTATACCGATGGCGGCATCACCGTTACAGGCGGCGAGCCTTTGCTTCAGATTGATTTCATTACCGAACTTTTTGAAAAGGCCAAGGCCAAAGGAATCCATACATGTATCGATTCTTCCGGCATCACCTTTAACCCTGACAGCCCTGAAGTTATGGCCAAATTTGATAAGCTTATGCCCCTTACCAATCTGGTAATGCTTGACATTAAGCACATCGACGACGAACATCATTTAGAGCTTACCAAGCAGCACAACAAAAACATTCTTGCTTTTGCCCAGTACTTAAGCGATAAGGGTGTAGATACTTGGATTCGTCACGTTGTTGTACCCGGTATCACCGACGATGAAGAATATCTTTACAAGCTTGGTTACTTTATCGGCGGCCTCAAGACTTTAAGGGCCCTTGACGTACTTCCTTACCACGACATGGGTAAGGTTAAATACGAGAAACTCGGCATCGACTATCCCCTTAAGGATACGCCGCCCATGGACAAGACCATTCTTCTTGATAAGAAGAAAGCTATTATCGACGGTATCAAGGCTCGCAGAGCCGAGCTTGCCGAGAGCTAAAGTTTTGATGACTCCTGCCGATATAGTACTTGGGAGTTAAAAAGGCTACGGCCTATAGAAAATGTTTAGATTCTTTTTATCTAAACATTGTTGCAACTTATCCTAAGTTGTAATACAATCATTTTGGCAAATATTTAACAAGGAGGACTAACATTATGGCATTTGTTATTGGTGATTCTTGTGTATCTTGCGGTTCTTGCGAGTCTCAGTGCCCCGTAGGCGCTATCTCTGCAGGCGATTCCAAGTTCGAAATCGACGCAAATACATGCATTTCCTGCGGTTCCTGCGCAGGTCAGTGTCCTGTAGGAGCTATCTCCGAGGAATAGAGCCGGAATAAGACTTAAGTCTTATTCGTCTCAGGCGATGATAATAAAGCGCGTAGCGGTTTATTATATATTCAGGAAAAGCGGCCTCAAGCGTAAGCTTGGGGCCTTATTTTTTTGCAATTAAACAAATTGCTTAAAATCACTTCTAAAAAACATATGCTATTTGTGAAAAAGAAAGACTTTAAACTCAGCATCGCAAGATACGTATCACTTGTCTTGGTATTTGTTTTGTCCGCAGGAGTATATATTCTTTTGAAGTGCACCGGTGCGCCTAAATCTACGGAGATTTCCACCACGCAGGCATCCGAAGAGTCTGCGGAATCCGTGAGTGCCTCCGAACCGACTGTCAAAGACGGAACCTACAGTGCAACCGCTCTCGGCTATGAAGGCGACATTACCGTAGAAATCGTGGTTCAAAACGGCGAGGTCATCGACGTTTACTTTACTTCATACGATGATGACGAAGAATATAAGACCTTCTCCGATGGCCTTATCGAAGCGATTAAAGCAGACCCTCTCGGTGAAATTGACACTGTCAGCGGAGCCACATTCTCAACACGCGGAGTGTTAAAAGCCTACCATGATGCACTTGCCCAGGCAGGGATTGAAAAGCATTAGAAAAACTGTTATAAAAAGAACATGATAAGAAAAAACATTAAGTATTATGCGCTTGTTGCGCTCGTTATATTAACTGTCGGCATTGCTCTTTGTCTCCGCTTTTTAAGCGGTACAGAATCCACTTACGAGACAAGTTTTTTTGCCATGGATACATATATGTCGGTTAAGGGGACAGGGCGGGACGCTCAGGGTGCCGTAGAGGCCGTCAGAGACGCGATAATCGGCCTTGATGGGGATTTGTCCGTCACGAACCCTGAAAGCCTTGTATATGAGCTTAACGCGCAAGGAACATGCACTGCGGATTCCGATATGGAATATCTGATTGAGAAAAGCCTCTCGGCTAGCGACCTGACCGACGGCGCATTTAACATCTGTATTTATCCCATCATGAAAGAATGGGGCTTCACTACGGGCGAGTTCAAAGTACCCGAAGCTTCTGCTCTGTCGGCACTTTGCGATGAACTTGCATCTTCCGAAGTAACCTTGAACAAGCAAGATAAGTCTGTACGCCTGTCAGAAGGCACCATGATTGATTTCGGTGGTATTGCTAAGGGTTACGCCACTAAGGTTGCTGTAGATATTATGAACAGCAAGCGTATTAGCAGTGCCTTGATAAATCTTGGCGGTAACGTATATGCGCTCGGCAAGAAGCCTGACGGAAGTCTTTGGAATGTAGCGGTTAAATCTCCCGTTGATTCCATAAAGTATTTGGGGGTTCTCTCAGTCAGTGACAAAGCCGTCATTACTTCCGGCGGATATGAACGGTACTTTGAAGAAGGCGGTATTACTTACCACCACATTATCGACCCGTCAACGGGTTACCCTGCCGACTCGGGTGCTCAGTCTGTTACAGTCGTTTCGAGCGACCCTACGCTTGCGGACGCTTTATCTACCGCTATATTTGTAATGGGTGAGGACAAGGCAACTGCCTTGTGGAGAGATAACTCCGAGTTGTTTGACTTTATTTACTTTGACGCTTCAGCCAATCTTTTCATCACGGAAGGAATTAAGGATGAGTTCTCATCAGAAATCGACTTCAAGATTATTGAAAAATGATATAGTGTTGCTGGCGATGCTGGTGGTTGTGGCACTCATTCTTTTTCCGATAGTGTCGCATTCTAAGAAGCCGGGAGTTTATGCCCTTGTAGAGCTTGATGGGGCGGAGTATACAACACTTAATTTAAACGTTGATGCTACCCTAACCGTTGCCACAAATCACGGCACCAATACTATTGTGGTGCATGACGGTAGTGTGTCCGTCGAGTCCGCCGACTGTCCCGACAAAATCTGCGTAAATCACGCTTCAATCAGCCTTACCGGCGAGACAATAGTCTGCCTTCCTCATAAACTGGTCATAACCATTAAGTCCGACAATTCGGCTTTAGAAAGCGAGGGCTCCATCGATGCTGTTGCAGAATAACGGTAAAAAAAGAACTCCCGCAATGGTAGTTGCCCAATCGGGAGTTTTAATAGCGCTTGCTCTGGTATTCAGTTATGTGGAGCATATAATACCTATTCCGATACCTATGCCGGGAGTTAAACTCGGCCTTGCCAATCTGGTGACTCTTACAGGGCTTTTCTTTTTAAATCCGCTTCAGGTATTTATCATCTTGGTCGCAAGAATACTGCTTGCAGGATTTATGTTCGGCAATCTTTCCACCATAATATACAGTCTGGCGGGCGGTATAATAAGCTTTTGTCTAATGTATGGGGCAACTAAGCTTAAGGCCTTCTCACCCCTCGGTATAAGCCTTATAGGCGGGGTATTTCACAACATGGCGCAGCTCGGCGTAGCATGCCTTATTCTTAAGAGCACATCTTTACTTGCTTACCTGCCTGTGCTTATGCTCTCCGGAATCACAGCAGGCGCCCTGATCGGAATTGTATCCAAGACCGTGAGCGCCTACGTTAATCGTCGTATTATTCCTGATTAAATCTATCGTTGTCATGAGCCAGATTGGCGAACTTGGTAAGTTCGGGCAACCATGCAAGCTTGACGGTACCGATAGGGCCGTTACGTTGCTTGGCTATGATAATTTCTGAAATACCTTTACTCTCGCTTTCGTGATTATAGTAATCGTCTCTGTATATAAACATTACCACATCGGCATCCTGCTCGATTGCTCCCGATTCACGAAGGTCTGAAAGCATAGGACGCTTGTCGGGACGAGACTCAACGGCACGGCTAAGCTGAGACAGTGCTATAACCGGAACCTGCAATTCTCTTGCGAGACCCTTAAGAGAACGTGATATCTCTGAAATCTCCTGCTGACGTGATTCCGCATTCTTACCGGAACCTGTCATCAACTGCAAGTAGTCAATCATTACTATAGACAATCCATGTTCAAGCTTATATCTGCGGCACTTTGATCGAAGCTCGCCGATACTGATACCCGGAGTATCATCGATAATAAGCTTAGACTGACCTATATCTGTAGCACCTTCAATAAGCAGCTCCCAATCCGATTCATCAAGATTACCGGTACGAAGCTTCTGTGCATCTACACCGGACTGAAGTGAGAACAGACGGTTAACGAGCTGTTCTTTGGACATTTCCAGCGAGAATATGGCTGTAGGTAATCCCTGCTTGAAGGCTACATGCTGAGCAATATTAAGTACAAAAGCAGTCTTACCCATGGAAGGACGGGCTGCAATAAGTACAAGGTCGGAGGGCTGCAATCCTGCGGTCTTGAAATCAAGGTCAATGAAGCCTGTGGGTATACCGGTGACCGCACCTTTGTTACGGGCCGCAATGGATATCTTATCAAGTGCGTTGTTAACTACGGTACTGATAGGCACGTAATCGCCCGCATTACGCCTCTGAAGAACTTTGAAAATATTCTTCTCGGCTTCATCCATGATAGTCTCTACGGAATCCTTCTGATTGTAGCAATCATTCTCTACATTCTCGGTTGCCTTAATAAGCTTTCTGAGCGTAGCCTTCTCAGCCACGATATTGGCATAGTGCTTAACATGCGCAGAAGTAGGGGTAGCCTCCAAAAGTTCGCGTACGAACTCCATGGCGGTAATTTCAGGTGGAACATCCTTCTCCTTGAGTCTGTTCTGAAGCGTGACAAGATCCACGGGCTTGCCTTCGTTGTGAAGCTCGACCATGGTCTCAAACAATATTTGATTCTGCTTAACGTAGAAATCTTCCCCGGTCAAAATTTCGGACGCTGTGGTAATGGCGTCACGGTCCATGAGCATAGAACCGATAACGGATTTCTCAGCGTCTGTACTGTTGGGAAGTATTCTTTTTTGCCATTCCTCAGCCATTCTCTTCTACCTTAACTCTAAGTTTTGCAGTAACTTCGGGATGAAGCTTGACATTAAGCTCGTATGCTCCGAAGGATTTGATGGGCTCTTCCATCACAATTTTCTTCTTATCGATTTCTACGCCGAACTGCTTCTTGGCTTCCTCGGCGATTTCCTTGCTGGATACGGAGCCGAATACTCTTCCGCCCTCGCCGCCTTTCATCTTAACCACTACGGTAAGTTTGGCAAGCTCTTCGCCAAAGGCCTTGGCCTTTTCAAGGATTTCTTTGGCAATCTTTTAATCATTGGCTTTCTGAAGCTTTAAGTTGTTTAAATTGGTCGGTGTAGCTTCAAGACCAAGCTTTTTCTTAAAAATAAAGTTTCTTGCGTAGCCGTCGTTAACGTCTACAATTTGACCCTTCTTGCCAAGGGCCTTAACATCTTCCAAAAGTATAACTTTCATTTATAACTCTCCTCCGGTAATCATTGTATCTAAAGTTTCTTTTAAGCGTACTATAGCTTCCTCGACAGTAGTGTCATTAAGCTGTGCACCCGCAACGCTCATATGACCGCCGCCGCCTAACTTCTCCATGATGACCTGAACGTTTACTTCATCAATGGAACGTGCGCTGATAAATACCAGGTTATTGTAGTATGTGAGGACGAAGCTTGCCTTGACTCCCTTAATATTGAGAAGTTCATTGGCCGCTTGAGCGCCTACTACAGTAGGGCTTGCACAATTCTCGGCTTCACATACGGATATTGCATAATTGGTCTTATAAATCTCTGCCTGGCTGACAGCGTCTGCTCTGGCCTTGTACTCATTAACATCTTCTCTGAAGAGTTTACGTACACGTGTAACATCGGCTCCATTACGACGCAGGAAAGCAGCGGCTTCAAAAGTTCTGACACCGGTCTTCTGTGTGAAATTGTTGGTATCAATTATGATACCCGAATACATGCTGTCTGCCTCTTCGGGACGAATCTTGATATTGTCGGTTGTGTACTGAAGAATTTCAGATACCATTTCGCAAGTCGACGATGCGTAAGGCTCGACGTAAGAAAGAGTAGCGTTCTCAATAGGCTCGGCGCTCTGTCTGTGGTGATCGAGTACAACTACAGACTTACACTTGCCAAAGAGTTCCGGACATTCTGTAATACTCGGCTTATTAACGTCTACAACTATCAATACCGCGTTATTGCCTATTTCATCAATCGCCCTCTGACATCCGATTATCATATCCTGAGGGAACTCAGAATTATTTACAAACATGTCAACGAGAGGCTTCATGGAAGCAGTTATCTCATCAAGTACTATATGAGCCTTTCTCTCAAGTGCCGACGCAATACGGTATACACCCACTGCAGCACCGAAGCTGTCTACGTCACCGAGTCTGTGACCCATGATGAATACCTGGTCCTTACTCGAAATAATTTCCATAAGTGCATGAGCCTTAACACGGGCCTTAACTCGTGTATTCTTCTCAACCTGCTGGCTCTTGCCTCCAAAGTACAGAAGCTGATCGGGAGTCTTAACAACCGCCTGGTCACCACCACGTCCGAGCGCCATATCGATAGCCGCTCTCGCAAACTCGTAATTCTGTCCATATGATAATCCGTCAAGGCCGACACCGATACTAAGCGTAACAGCCATTTCATTACCGATATTAACCGTCTTAACATCTTCCAGAATATCAAACTTATTCTCTTTAAGCTTGGCTATGCAGCTCTTACGAAGGATAACCATGTACTTATCCTTCTCAATCTTCTTGGTAATACCGTCGAGAGCCGACATATACTTGTTAATCTTTCTCTCAATAAGAGCCGTAAGAAGCGAACGACGAACTTCCTCGACGCTCTCCAAAGCCTCTTCATAGTTATCAATATATACAAGCGCAACAGACAAGCTTTGGTCATCAACCTCTCGCAAAGCCAGCTTCAGCGCCGTGTTATCAAACATATACATGGCTACAAGGAATCCCTCGTAATCCTTGTCCACTTCCAAAGTGTTGCTGGATTCAAGCATTTCCTTAAGCGGAATCTTGCGAAGCTTAACTACAAACTCACTGCCGTTATGTTTAATTTCAAATTCATTCTCACTAAAGTCCACATCCGCACCCGGAAGCTTGTCCTTAGTGATAGCGGGAAAATAATGAGTAACGGACTTATTAAATTCCTTCTCATCGCTTACCAAACGCTCGAAGGCATTATTGGTCCATATAATCTTGCCTGACTCATCAAGAAGTGCATGGGGAAGGTCTAGATTCTTAAGAAGAGAGCTCTGAACCTGACCGTACTGAGTGGCGAAATTCACCATATCACGAAATACGCTTCGTGCGCCACGTAAAAAGAAAACGAGCTGAACCGCAATATAAAGAAGCACAAAGCCCGTCATAATAAGACCCGCCCTGACCTCTACGGTATAAACATATATATTAACCACCACTGCAAGGATTCCGAGTAACAATCCCGACATCAGATAATTTTTCAGTCTACCTTCGATTTTCATCTTATTATTCATAAGTTCCTTCCGGGCGTAACCGCCGACCCCATTATCAAAGATAGGTATAGTATACCATTATTACAGAGGGAAAACAAATTAAACCGAACCAAAAAAACACGAAAAAAGAAACACCCCTGCAAAAGCAGAGGTGCTCAAATCTTGAATTAATCCTGAGAATAAGGCATAAGAGCGATGTGTCTTGCGCGCTTGATAGCTACAGTTAAAGCTCTCTGATGCTTAGCACAGTTGCCGGTGATTCTTCTGGGAAGAATCTTACCGCGCTCGGAGATATATCTCTTAAGCTTAGCTACATCCTTATAATCAATTGTATTGTCCTTGCCGCAGAATACGCAAACTTTCTTTCTTCTGCGAATGGCACCCTTTCTTCTCATAGGTGCATCGGACTTATCGCCTTTATCAGCTTTATTAAATGCCATGACTTTGCCTCCTATTTATCTGGTTACAGGGCCAAACGGAAGGTCATCTTCAATACCGTCCCCATCAGGGAAATTCATGAAGCCTTCTGCCGGCATCTGCTGAGGACGCTCGGAACCGTTGTTAAATCCCCCGCCGTTTGAAGAACTTGCATTCTTGCTCTCGGCAAATTCCTGATCCTCTGCAACAATGTCTGTGGTGTAAACCTTTACACCATCCTTATTGGTATAGGAACCTGTCTGAATACGACCTGTTACCAATACCTTGGTTCCCTTGTGTAAGTACTTCTCGGCAAACTCACCGGCCTTACCGAATGCAACGATGTTAATGAAATCAGCTGTCTGATCTCCGTCCTGATTGCTTCCGCGACCTCTTCTGTCAACTGCAAGAGAGTATCTTGCGATTGCCATTGAGCTGTCTCCTTGTGAGTATCTTACTTCGGGATCTCTTGTTAATCTTCCCATAAGAATAACTTTATTCATATTTGATTCTCCTATCGATTAGTCTTCGTCAGGGCGAACGATTAAGAATCTGAGAACGTTGTCCATAATGCGAACACGATTTTCGATTTCAGCGGGAGCGGTTGCTTCAGCGTCGAACTGGATGAAATAGTAGAAAGCTTCTTTCTGCTTCTGAATTTCATAGGCAAGTCTCTTCTTGCCTGCCTCCTCGACGTTTGTAACTTTACCACCGAATCTTTCAACGTAAGCCTTCAACTTATCAACAACAGCGGCTCTCTCGTCATCTTCGATTTTCGCACTAACAACAGCAGTTAATTCATACTTGTTCATGCTTGTTACCTCCTTTTGGTCTCTGGCCCACACGCATAGTATGAGCAAGGAATTGTTTATCACGAGTCACTATAATAACATACGTTTTTCCTTAAATCAAGGTTTTTTTATACTCTTTACGCTTTTTTCCAAATTTTTGCGTGAAAGCATAATCTGGTGACCGCAACCTGTGCACTTTATCCTGAAATCTGCGCCCTCCCTGAGCACTTCCCACTCGAAGCTTCCGCAGGGATGACCTTTTTTTAACTTAACAATATCGCCTACATGAATTTCCATAAAGTATTCCAATACTACATTTGTGAAAGAACTTCGCCAAGCTTGGCATGTATTACAAGATCGGCGTTAGAATCCTGACTCGTTTCCGACAGATTCAAAAGAACGAGCTTATCGCCCCTGTAATATCTTATCAGTCCCGCTGCCGGATACACTACAAGGGAGGTTCCTCCGATAATAAGCACATCTGCATTGCTGATATAATTAATTGCTCTCTCCATAACATCCATGTCGAGTCCTTCTTCGTAGAGCACAACATCCGGACGAACAGTGCCGCCGCATTCGCACTTGGGCACTCCGGCCGACTCGGTTACATATTCAACAGGGAACTTCTTGCCGCATCTGTCGCAGTAATTCTTCATGATGGTGCCGTGAAGTTCGAGCACTTCCTTGCTACCTGCCGCCTGATGAAGACCGTCGATGTTCTGGGTAATTACCGCCTTAAGCTTGCCTGCTTTCTCCCACTCGGCAAGTTTTAAATGTGCCGCATTGGGCTTGGCCGCAAGAGCAGGTGCCACCATTTTTTCTTTATAAAATTCAAAAAATTCCTCCGTGCGCCTTGTAAGAAACGTGTGACTTACAATTGTCTCCGGAGGATATTTGTATTTTTGACTGTAGAGTCCGTCTGTGGATCGAAAGTCAGGAATACCGCTCTCCGTCGACACGCCCGCGCCGCCAAAGAAAACGATGTTGTCAGACTCATCAATCCATTTCTTAAGAGTTAAAAGTTTCTCATCCATAGTAAGCCTCCTTACGCCGAGCCCCTCGCCCGTGTACCCGTGACTACCACCATTTATCAAACAAAACGTTCAAATCAACGCTTCCGTCCACTCCGTTAACTCTTCCTGTGTTGGAATACTGCCACATACGATATTTGTAAGGGAATAAAAGCGGGCTGTTATATGACCATATGGAAGCCTCCGGATCTCTTCCCAAATTATTGTAGTTAGCATACCATTTGTCGTATTCTTCTAATCTTTCAAGTTCCATTCTCAGGGTGTAGAATCTTGAATCTGCATAAATCATGGGGGTATAGCCCGCCTGCTTTATCGTATCGCAAAAAGCCAGAATATTGTCTGTTCTCTGACCGGCTGTTAAGTCCTTGATACGTTCATCCGATGAAGCGGATTCAACATCCAACACCACGGGTCCTTTAACCGTGAAGGGCTTAAGAAGATCAATTACAAACTGAGCTTCTTCAACCGCTTCCTCAGTCGAAATGGCCTGAGTGTAGAAATAAACTGCTATGGGAAGGTCCGCATTGGACGCTCCGAGCATATTGTTCTTAAACTGAGTATCTTCAACAATCTTACCTGTGCCGTAGCCTCTGATACCGCATCTTAAAACAGCAAAATCAATTCCTGCCGCCTTAACATCGTTCCAGTTAATATTTCCCTGGTGAGAGGATACATCTATGCCCATGTAAGAAGTCTTGTTGCCGGAGGCATCCGTATAATAGAGGTAACCTGTAGCCTCGTCTTTAACGAAAAGCTCCTCCAGCACATCGCTCTGCTTAAGGCTCTTATTGATGGCAACAAAATTAAATCTGCTGCCATCAGTAAATACCAAATCGTCGGGATAAAGAGTACGAAGGTAGTTGGTCATACCGCTGTATTCGCCTGCCACTTCACGAATCTGTGAAAGGTACTCTCTCTCCACAAGTGTTCTTGTTTCTTCCTCGGCAAGTGCTACCCTGCCTGATACAAGCTCATCTACTTCAGCCTGCGTATAAGTCTTCTCTACTACAGAAGATACATTGGCTTCTTTCTTAGTAAGCTTGCCGCTCTTAATGACAAAGAAAGCGATAAGAAGGACGGTGATTGCCACAAGAAGCATAACAAGACCCGCAATAAACATACCGTTGTTGCGCTTTCTGTCGTAAAGCTCTTCGTAGTTTAAATATCTGTTTAAACTGCTGTTACTTTCAGTCTTGCCGCTATTTCCGATTTCCTGAACGTCCTTTAATTCCATCTTAATCCTTTCGGGTTCTTTGACCGAACCGTCTTCTCTGTAGCCGCCTGAGCGTAGCCGCTTTTCAAACTCCTCAACCGGCAACGGCTTGTCAAAGAAAAAGCCTTGTACGATATCGCACTTTAACCCCCTTAGGAGCTTTAGCTCTTCTGCCGTTTCCACACCTTCCGCCAGAACTTCCATATCCAGCTCCTTGGCCATGTGGATGATGCTTGATATAACTTTCTTGGCCTTGTCGTTCTCTACGCCTTTGCCAAGCAGTGACTTATCTAACTTAACAACTTCGAAGTCCATGTTCTGAAGCAGGTTCAGTGACGAGTATCCGGAACCGAAGTCGTCTATCGATGACTTTATACCGTAACTTCGCAGCTTGTCGACTGTGGACTCCAACAGCTCTTCCTTGTCCAGATATGCTGTCTCGGTGAACTCAACTTCTATGTACTCCGGCGGTATTCCGTACCGTTGTATTACGTTGTAAATCCGTTCCGCGACTCCCTCTTCGTTGAAGTGGTACTTCGAAAAGTTCACGGAGATGCGTACCAGTTGCATTCCTGCATCGAGCCACTCACGCATCTTCTTACAGGTCTCTTCCAATACATAGAAGTCTATGTCTATGACAAGACCTGTCCTCTCGCAAAAAGGTATAAACTTAACCGGCGGGAGTACCTGGCCTTCATAATTCCATCGGACCAGAGCCTCTGCCCCGGCTATTCTCATGTCCTGTATTGATACTTTCGGCTGAAAGTATACCATAAATTCTCTGTTCTGCAGCGCCAAAAGAAGACGTCTGAAAAAGTTTAATCCCTTGACGTCAAACTGTTCTCCATAGGCTTGTTTCGCGGAAAGGACCGGTTGTTGTAACATTAACCCAGTGTACCTCTATCTTTCCCCGAGAAACTGCTCAAAAATCACAGAATCGAAACTCCCCCAAGCTCGCTTCTGCTCTTCTTCCCCCTTGGCGGTCCATGCCACCAAAAAAGGTCGAAATACCCTTCTACACAATCTATAACCGAATCGTCCTATGTCTTCGTGCTTGTAAGCTATGAAGTCGGGTCTGGACAAAACGTTAACCATCAAATGCGTCATAGTGACGCGAGCGATAAAATTCATGCCGGGTTCGTGCATGAAATCGCATGACAACTGTCCTCTTATTATCTCGGGGTGGTTCTTCTTAAACCACTGCACAAGATAGGGACTGAATGACTCGATGCAAAAACGTCCTTCGTAGTTACGAAGCGCTTCGTAAGTGTATCTGCATAAATCGTAGCATTTGTTGCCGTTGTCGCCTTTAATCTCACATATAAGGTCAGTCTTTCCGAGGGCCTTAAGTACGTCCCCGAAAAGGGGGATTCTCTCATCGGTTCCTGCGAGTCTAAGCTCACAAAGTTCATCATAGGTATAGTCCCGTAAATAGCCGTCCACACCGCACATTCTCTTAAGACTTCCGTCGTGGAACACCACAAGCTTTCTGTCCTTGGTCATCTGAACATCGAGCTCTACCCCGTAGCCCGACTCTCTTGCAAGTCTGAATGCGGTAAGGGAATTCTCCGGCACTCCCGCACCGTGAAGTCCTCTGTGGGCGTACATCTTGGTCTTAAAATAAGATGTGTCGCGCCTTTTACCGGGTTTAATAAGAAACAGCATTATTATAAAAAGCACTACGGCTATCTTAATAAGTGTCCAAACCATATCTGTCCTGAATTCTTGTATACCGACAAAAATCGTACATTTTGGGCATAAGTTGACTCGCCCACTCAAGATATAGATTAACATAAAACCGAAAAAAAGAAAATAGCACTCAAGAAAATAGTTCTATGAAATTTTTGTCCTAGTTATGTAATCTTTTGTCAATTTCCTCCACAAGTTCCTTATATTTCTTCTCATCGATGATGTATTTCTTTTTAATAATGATAAAAGCGATGCCGATTGCGATTATCGGGACGGATGCGATGCCCATTCTTAAGATAAATCTCTGTGCGCCGGTGGCGGTCGCAATGAAGCTGTCTGCGCCGGCGATTGCGGCTTCTTTGGTAATCTCGCCGGTACCCGACTGAATCTCGAGATTTGAAATATTCTGGCTGATTGCATAAATTCCGCTGATGATAAGAATCAGAGCCACAACTCCCTGGTCTATCGCGCTTGCAAGTTTAGTCGCAAAAGAACGAACCGCGGAGATAATGCTGTCATGTCTCTCCCCGAAGCGCACCTGATCGTACTCGATAGTGTTGTTAAGCATGACAATCATTGTCATGTTGAAAAGCCCCTGCGCAAAGAAAATCATGAACCCGACCGCATTTATAAGAATCGTGTTCTTTGGCAGAATATAGCCTACACTCAGGAAAAGAAGGTATCCCGCCACAGTCATCGCCGTCGAAATAGCTATAATCTTTGCTCTCGAAAGCTTCGCCGCGATTGACGCAAAGCCCGCTTCCGACACAAGCGTTCCGAGGCCATACATAACCGTGAACCAGAATACGAGGTTACCGCCCATAGAATAACCGAACTCAAAGTAAAAGAAATTCATTCCTATCATAATAAGAAGATTGTTGCCTATCTGAAAAGCAGGCATGCTATACCTATTGCTACAAGCTGATCGTTACGCAGGAATATCTTAAACATATCCTTAAGAGAAAGAACTTCTTTGTTGTCCTGTCTCGGAGGTTCTTTGACCCCGAAGTAGGTAAGTAACTGGAAGCACAAGAAACAGCTTGCAATCACAATGGCAGCGATTCTGTATGCCTTAACCGCGTTACCCGCTACCATGTCGGGAAGCAGCCCTGCCACCGAAAACTGACCGATGCAGATGAAAATTCCCTGGATGGTTACAAGTGCATTACGTTCCTTCGCATCCGATGACAATGCGGGAAGCAGTCCCCAATATGAGATGTCGTTCATGGTATAGGTCATTCCCCATAACAGGTAACCTATGCCAAAGAAAGCGACAAATCCCCATCCTTCGGGTCTGATGGTGAAAAGACCTATGATTACAAGTGCATTAAGGATTACTCCGAGAAGTATCCATGGCTTAAACTTACCCGATTTGAGTCTGGCATTCTCAATAATAATGCCCATAAGAGGGTCGTTAACAGCGTCCCAGAGAAGGCATACCACAACAATAGCCGAGATAGTCGCAAACTGGGCAACCGTAAGCTTCATGGTGTACTGAATATATGTAAGTAGGAACATGCTCACAAGCGTGTAAGCCATATCGCGGCCGGTGGCGCCTATGCAGTAGCTCCATTTGGTCCTTTTATCGAGTTTGTGAGTGCCCATCTAATTAAGCCTCCTTTTTGGTAAACATTCTTGCAAAAGCCTTAAGGTAGTGCTTGTTTGCGTTAAGTACAAGCATATCGCAAAGCTTCTTGGAAATCATTCCGCCGCTGTTGGCGATAAGACCTTCGAGATTACCTTCTTCAAGGCCCATCTTCATCATTTTGTAAGCGGGGTCCGTTTTCTTTTTACCCGGGAACATGAAGTGGATTGCAATAGCTAAAACTCCTCTGAACATTCTTCCGAAAAGGCTGCTGCGGGTAACGTCGCCGAGAGTACAATTTAAGTCGAACTCGCCGCGCTTTCTGGCCTCAAAATTTGTAAGTGGTCTTCCATAAAGGGCTTCAAACTGTTCGCGCGAAATCTCCATTCCTTCGGGCTGGGGCTTGAAGTAGTCGGGGAAAAGTTCGCGCTCGTCGCGGAAGTACTTGTCGCCCTGAACTACGATTTGTGTCTTGAGTCGAAGGTCTCTGACCGAAGCTGCCGCCGCGATTGTATATACGCCTCCTATTACCGTGAAAGCGTTCTTATCTACGTCGTATACGGAAAAAGAACGTGCGTTAAGCGGAATCGTAACGGTCTTCTCCTCGCCGGGATTTAAGAAGACTTTTGTAAAGCCTTTTAGCTCGATGGCGCTTCGTAAGAAGTTTTCTTTTTCCGGAAGAACGTATAACTGTACGGTTTCGGAGCCGGGGAGGGTTCCCGTGTTCTTAACTGTGACTTGAACCTCTATGTCTGTACCCTCAAAGGTTTCTGGCACTTTCAGGTCTTTGTATTCAAATGTGGTGTAGGACAGACCGTAGCCGAAAGGATACCTGACGGGCACGTTGTATGTCTCGTAGTAGCGGTAACCGACGAAGATGCTTTCTCTGTATTCGACATCGTCGTGAGGCTGTGCGAAATATCTGTGCGCAGGTGTGTGCTTGATATCAAGGGGCATGGTCTCGGCAAGCTTACCTGAAGGGTTCACCGCGCCGGATACGAGGTCTGCCACCGACTCACCGACCGCCTGGCCGCCAAGATACATATGCAGTATTGAAGAGACCTCATATTCCCAAGAAAAGTCCATTGGAGCGCCGCCGAAGCTTACGACAGCAATGTCTTTTTTGTTGACATTGGCAGCCACGAAATTAAGGAGTTCAAGCTGGTTGCCCGGAATATTTATGTCAGTTCTGTCATATCCTTCGCCTTCATAGGATTCGGTGAGGCCTAAGAAGAAAAGGATGGTGGTGCGGTTAGGTGTGTAATTCTTGAGGATAGTCTCCATGGCTGCTTTGGCAATGTTATCGTCGGTGATATCAGTGTCATTACTGTAGCCTTTTGTGTAGATAACCGTGTAGCCCGCATCCTGCAACGATTCGATTGCGTTCTTCTTAAATGTTGCATTGATGTGGCTGCTGCCGCCGCCCTGAAAACGCATGTTGTCGGCAAGCTCGCCTACGATAATAATCTCGCGGTCTTTGCTAATGGGAAGTGCGCCTTCGTTCTTAAGCAATACAGCACATTCGTCTTCAAGTTTACGCGCAAGGTCGTTGTGAGCCTTGAAATCAACCTCGACGTTGTCCTCAAGTTTTTCATGTAAGCTCACGAAATTCTTAAGAACGGCACCTGCCCATTTATCAAGGTCGGCGTCGGTGATTTCGCCCTTTTCATAGGCCTTCTTAAGTTCCTTGGTGTGGAAGCCTGAGCCGTCTGGCATCTCGAGGTTGAGTCCTGACTTAAAGCACTTTACAACGTTGTTGGTAGCGCCCCAGTCGGAAACCACTGCACCTTCATAGCCCCAGTCGTCTCTGAGGATTTCGGTAAGGAGATGCTTGTTATTGGAGGCAAATTCTCCGTTTATGCGGTTGTATGAGCACATGAGGGTTGCAGGCTTAGCTTCTTTGACTGCTGCTTCAAACGCTGCTAAGTAGATTTCGCTAAGCGCACGCTCGTCAACTTCAGAGTTTGAGGACATACGTCTCGTCTCTTGGGAGTTGGCTGCGAAGTGCTTGAGGCTTGTGCCGACGCCTTCTTTTTGCATAGAGTTTATGAAAGAACCGGCGAGCTTACCTGCAAGAAAAGGATCTTCGCTGTAATATTCAAAGTTACGTCCGCAAAGGGGTGAACGCTTGATATTCGTGCCGGGACCAAGAACTATGGAGACTTTTTCTTTCTTGGCTTCTCGCGCAATTGCAGTAGCCATTGCTGCCGTCACTTCGGGATTCCAGCTTGATGCGGCCGCGCAGGCTGTCGGGAAACATGTCGCAGGTATGCTGTTTTCGATGTCGCCATGCTTTTCTACGGCAACCATTCTCAGTCCATGAGGGCCGTCAGTCATGCATATCTTCGGAATCTTTCCGCCCGCGTCGTAAGTATGCCATGCACCGTCGCCGGTGAGGAGTCTGATCTTTTCGTCTGTTGTAAGGGTTTTAAGTGTCTGTTCAATGTTCATGGTAGTCCCTTTCTTTGTAGTTAATGCTCCTTAGTCTGCTCCCCTATTATGTTCACTTTATCATCTTATCTGTGTTTCAAATATCACTTATGTTCTTTTTATATCACTATTGTTATGCTATTATTGGTTTATGAAAAATAAGTTTGAAACCATTAATCGAGATGAAAACTCAATTTTCATGGAACGCGAAACAGGTGTGGTTCATTCCGCTTTCAGTCGTGAGTATGAACTGTTCGAAAGCATTAAGGCCGGCAATCCCGCGCTCGTACGCGCCAAGGCTCAGGCTTACCTGGATGAGGGTATTACCATGGGCTTTCTTTCGCGCGACAACCTCAAACAGTACCGCTATTGGGCCATCTCTACCATTGCCGTTGCCATTCACTACGCAATTCTCGGCGGTATGGATGAGACCGATGCTTTCAATTTAAGTGATGAATATATTCGATATATAGATTCTGCGAACTCGCCCGAAGCCATCGTGAATTATCTTTTGGAAAAAGCAGAAGACCTTACTTACGGTGTCTTCAATTCCAAGGCAAACCGCGCGTTCTCGCCCGCGATTCGCCGCTGCATCCACTATATCCACGTTCACCTTTATGAAAAAATAACAACCGACACCCTCGCCTCGGAATGTCGGTTATCAAGAAGTTATTTATCGGTTTTGTTTAAACGCGAAATGGGTGTCACCATTCACGATTATGTCTTAAGCGAAAAGCTTGAAGCAGCGCGCGTAATGATATCGGAGGGCACACCGCTGTCAGAGATTGCCTACAGACTTTCTTTTTGCTCCGAGACACATTTTATCGGGGCGTACAAGAAACGGTATGGGGTTACGCCGGGGAAGAGATAAGTCTTTTTACGCCTGTTTGTGCAGGCAATTGTTTATCATCTCACACAATCCCAGGAAATAGAAATTCCTGTCAAATGTTACATCTTCCTCTTCTGTTTGGGGTTTTCCTTGCTTAACCCAGTCGTCTATACTGTCAAAATCCAGATATTGGCTCCATAAGTCTTTGTCCAGAGAGTCCAATATTTCTTTTCTTAACCTGTCATAATACTCATACCAACCATCATCGGCCCGCTCGCTGTGTATGCTGGCGGTTCTCTTATTGGCAAGCTTATATATGGATTTGGGCAAAATATCTTTAAACGCTTCCCTGTATATGTATCGGGTCATTTTGCCTTTTATATACATATAGCGAGGAATCGTTAGCGCAAAGTCTATTACTCTGTAATCAAGGAATGGCGCCACGTAACGCATTCCGAAATATCCGCCGAACAAGGCCATAAGTTCAAGTCTTGGCCTGCTTCCGCCTTCTCTCACATAGCTGATGGGGTCAAAGAAAAATGTCTGAGCCTGATACTTTTTTTGGCTCATTCTATCAGCAAAGTCACTGTTAATAAATGCATCTGCATTCAGGTCATATTTGGCTTCTTGTGTCAATATGTCCTTGCCGGTCGACAGATTATTGCGTACTTCGCGCAAAAAGCACGCGGGTCTGTTCTTTTTGCCATGAGTAGTAGCCCAGACATTTCTGAAATAGTGATAGTACTCATGATTCCGGTATAACTCATACACGTTAGGTCTGTGGCTGACGCCTTCGTCTCCTCCATGGCCCGTAAACACGACTTTGGTACCCTTATTATTGCAGTATGCCAATACCTGCATCATCTTAACCACATTAAAATAAGGGGGCATCATATTTCTGTATGCAAATTGCAAGTTTTCGTCAATGTTGCCGACTACAGACCTTGTGACATTATCTACGATTTTTTCGGCCGAATTCATATCCTCATCGGAACAGAATCCACATTCTATTCCTGTCAAATCGCATACTTCTTTTATCGCTAACCGTTCATCTTTATCCACATAAGGCAATGCTTCCGGAGATTTGGACCAGGAGTAAAATGCTTTAGCCTTATTCATTCTGCCAAGCAATAAGCTTATAACACTTGAATCAAGGCCTCCTGACAATTCTGCCCCGCATCCTCCGGGATATGCCTCACTTCTTATCTTAACAGCATCTTCAATAAGCTCTCTTAACCTCTTTATGTATTCTGCATCGGATTTAAAACGAGTTTTCTTTTCGCCCGCTTTCCAGTAACATTCGAGTTGAGACTCAATCTTATTACCATTATTGTGAAATACCATGCAACAGCCCGGATTAACACATACAATATTGGCAAAAGAAGTCTGCGTCTGGCTTAATAACATTCTGCCGCTTATGCGACTAAAAAGCCAGCTTTCATCTACACCGGTTTTAACATCGTTCATCGAAGTAAGTCCGCGAATGTCTGTAGAAAAAGCAAGCAGGCCTTCACCCATATAGTAAAAGAGCGTTCTTGCTCCCATGTGATCTCTGAACAGATATAAATCACCTGTTTCTTCAGAATACATTGCACCTGCAAAATCACCGTTAATGTTTCTAAGACCCTTAACACCAAGATTAATAAGAACTCTGGCAATCAGCCGTTCATCAGATATGTTATTATCATCTTCATTCAAATGGAGTAATCCGATAAGTTCTTCTCTGTTATAGACGATTGCGTCAATTGAAAAGATTCTGTTATCTATTTCAAATACACAATCGGTTTCTTGAGGGTGTACAGAAATTTTCTCATAATGACAACCCAAACCGAAATTATTGTTCTCTACATAGTTATGCCCGTCTCTTCCGTAAATGGAGTTCCAGCGTTTCAATATATCTAAATCTGCATCTTTCGGTTTATTTGTCACCTTGCTGTAAAAGCCATATATTCCGCTCATAATCTTCCTCACTTCACAATGAATTCTACCAAGAAAAAAAGCCTCTGTCAAAAAGACAGAGGCTCGTTTCGTCCATGCTATTATGAATTTAAGTTAACAGGATCGGTAGGTGTATCAGGCTTTTCAGGCTTTTCAGGCTTCTGAGGCTTCTCAGGGCAAGATCTGTCACCAAATACGATATTGAAAGGGCCTTCCCAACCAACGTTGAAGAAACCATCAGCGGTTTCAGATACGTTAACTTCTGCGATTGCAGGTGTGTTCCACTTCTTCATTTTTAATTCCTCCATGTTAGTTTCTTAGTTAAAATAACTAGTGTGTTGTTTTGTTTATGGTTGTACTATACACGATGAAGGAAACTTGGTCTATTATTCTAACAGAACTGTTACATGTATAACGGTCCTGATAGAAACTAATTTGATGCAATCAAATATGTGAAAATCCCATTCTGCCCGTGTTTACAGGCAATTCGTTCCCGCAGAGCAAGATACCGTCTCCCAAACTATTATGAGTAGTGGTTCATTACTTTCTTTCTTCAAGATACAATTTCACTCTGGCCTGAATAATCTTGGCAACTTCCTCGGCAGACTTTTCACCGGCAAAGAACGGTGCTGTCTCGTCATCGATGATATTCAGTATCTTTTCGCTGTCTACGTCCGTGACGCGTCTGCTCTCGCAGCTTGTAAGCAGTTCCAAGTATTCATCAACGTACGATGTTCCGTCTTTCTTGCCCGCAATAAGTGCATATCTGCCTCCTGCCAGTCGGATTTGCGGTGTATCCATCCATTCATACTCTGAAGGCAGGCAGATTCTGCCATCAAACATATCGGTTCTTGTAGGAACTGTTTGGACGATTGTTTCCACAAGATATTCAGGAGTATAGAGACAATTAAGGAAGTCTTCAATCACCATCTTTTTTTCCGGATTGTCAGTCACCGCATTTCTATTTACCGAAATTCCTTCTGCAAAAGAAAGAATGTAACCATTGCCGCTTGTAGCAGGATAGCCTATGGTACGAAATTCTTCTTCGCCAAGTTTAGCAAAATCTTCGGAATATTCAAGTAGCGACATAAGGTAGTCATTGTATATAAGCGCTCTGTCCTGTTTCATCAGATTTTCGCTGCTTCCCATACCCTTTGCATTCTTGTCGGCTTCTTTTTTGCACAAATTCAAAAGCTTAACAAATGTTTCGGAATCAAAGTCACAGGTATGGTTATCTGTGTCAACAAATTCCGATTCGCATACATTGTATAATAAAAGCCATAGCGGATTACCCTCATAAGCAGGACCTACAATAAGACGCTCAAACGGATTTCCTTCTTTTTCCCTTTCTTCAACTATGTTAAGTATGTCAGTAATTGTCCAGGAAGCTTTGCTGCTATACTTTTTGTTTATGATAAATGTTTTGATATTGGGCTCACGTTCCATCATGTATTTGCTGTCGCCTACGAATCCTGCATTATATACCGCCGGCAAAAGCTTTTCTTTGATATCTTCACGCAATACGCCGGACAGTTCATACAGGCATCCGTTTTCTGCAAGGGCGCCGAGGTATTCATCATACAGCAGTATCAAGTCAGGACCGTTTCCGCCGATGATATCTGTGTACATTTGATTGAACTTAGTGTCACGAGTTGTAACCGATGGTTCTTTGCCCACAATAAACTTAACACCCGGATGGGTTCTTTCGTATCTTGCGATACACGTCTTTAACTGATAGCCTACGAACGTTATAGGCTCAAGTGTAATTTCTATTTCCGATGCTGCACCGGCAAGCGAAAGGACTCTGAGGTTATTATCGCAAAGCACCAACAATTCACCTTTATCATTTCTGGCAAAACAGTCAATATAGTACAGGTGATTGTTATTGTCTTCAGTGTATATTTTCTCCTGCGCGCCGGTCTTTATGTCCCAGCTGACAATGGTATTATGTTCCGAGCCATATGAGTATAACAGTCTGCCGTGGCTGTCTATGGTCCTTAACGAGCTGTTTGCTTCAAAACCTGTCTTTCCGGAATACAATATTTTCGGCTCATCCTCTTCGAAAATGAAAATGTTTTCTTTTGCGCCCTCTGCACATATAAACAAAACGTGTCCGTCTTCGGTGCAGTAAAAATCTGAAATTTTGAGAGTAGCGGCATTCTCAAAGCCGGTAAAACAAGTGGTTTCTGCTCCGTTTTCGTCGGTCACAATAAGACAATCGCCCTCATTGGTAAGAATATATGTGTTCCCTGAAGTCGGTTCATATATGAGTTTCAGATTAGGAAGCGTGTTCGGTTCAGGATACCAATCGTATTTTTTTAGTGTTTCAACAACGTTTGCTTTTTCCGAAACGGTTCCGTCAGGCAAAAGCTCCACCATTCTATATTCCGTGAGTTCATTGTCATCATCATTCCACTTTGCCTCTGAAGCAAATACATTTCCGTTAATTGCATATGGGTCCGAAAGAACATTTAGCATAGTCTCTGTATAATCTACTACCGAAACCGTTTTATCGGACATGTTCAGTTTATTTAAGAACACAGAAGTCTTCCCTCGTTCTTCGGAATAATACTGTTCAAGCGAATACATATAACCGGTATCCGCAAAATAACCCCAGCTAAACCGCTTTCCCGAATCATTCGCCTTGAAAATATTGGAATGATATTCAGCTAAAGACATAAAAGTCTTGGCATCACTTACGTCTTCTTTGACCCAATTATCTTTAAGAACATCATTAATCGGCTCTTCTTTGTAGAGCGCTTCGTAATCGATTGACTCGGCGATCGCAGGCTCTTCCGCAGTGTTGACTGTTGTCCCGCAACTGGTGAATACTACGAGGTATACAAGTAACAAACTTAAGATACTTAAATAGATATTCTGCGTCTTCTTCATAGTATTACCCCCACTATTTCCTATGAATTAATTTTCGCCTCCGTAATCTGCCAAAGCAAGAGAGATAACAGTATCTTAAACATTCTTAACAATTGTTAACAGCAATGTTGAGGTGCGAAGGTCCGAACAGTCCGAACAAAAGAGCAAAAAAAGAAACCTAGAAATATTGTTTTCTAGGCTTTTAGAGAGGTGCGAGCCGGATTTGAACCGGCGGATAACGGTGTTGCAGACCGGGGCCTTACCACTTGGCTATCGCACCATATTAACTCCCCGAGTAGGGTTTGAACCTACGACCCTCCGGTTAACAGCCGGATGCTCTACCGCTGAGCTATCGAGGAATATTAAGAATCATGCTTCTGTTCTTAAAACGATTAGCTTTAGAATCGTTTTCAAGAAGCTTGACCCGTAGGGGACGAAATCTTCTTCTTGCTTTGGTCCCTCACAAAGCAAGTCGTATGAATCAATCATATAGACAATCCATACTAAACATGAACTATATCACAGTTCACCAGTGACTCCGACGAGAATCGAACTCGTGATAACGCCGTGAAAGGGCGATGTCTTAACC
>JAFYDI010000093.1 GCA_017544835.1 Lachnospiraceae bacterium
CAAGGAGCATTGCCTTGTAAAGCTTGGCACGATTAACCTTATTGCAAAAATCAAAGTACATCTTTAAAGTCTTAAACATTATGCCACCTCCGAGTCTTTGTAGGAAATATGTGCATCCCACATATCACGATACAGAGCGCACTTGTTAAGAAGTTCTTCCTGTGTGCCTGTTGCTTCAACCTTACCGTCATTGATTACTATAATCTGATCCGAAGAAGCTATGGTGGAAAGTCTGTGTGCTATTACGATAAGCGTCTTACCCTGCACAAGCTTAGCTACAGAACGCTGTACCAAAGCTTCATTCTCGGGATCGGTGTAGGCTGTAGCTTCATCAAGTATTACTACAGGGGCGTTCTTAAGCATTGCTCTTGCTATGCTGATTCTTTGTCTCTCGCCGCCTGATAAATGTCCGCCGGCGCCGCCCGCTATAGTGTCATAGCCCTTTTCAAGGTTAAGAATGAACTCATGGCATCCGCTGGCTATAGCTGCCTCAATGACTTCTTTGTCCGTTGCGCCGGGACGACCCATTCTGATGTTTTCCATAACGGTTTCGTCGAAAAGATAATTATCCTGAGATACGTATGCAATGTACTTGTTATATTCAACAAGCGGAATATCCTTGATATTAACGCCTCCGTATGTAACTTCTCCTCCGTCTACGTCCCAGAAAGAAGCAATAAGCTTGGCAATCGTAGACTTACCCGAGCCGGAAGGCCCTACGAGAGCGTTCACGGTGCCTTCTTTAATCGTTAAGTCAATGCCGTGCAATACTTCCTGTTCCTTGTAACCGAAGTGAACGTCCTTGAAGACTATGTCGCTACCGACCGGCTTCTTGGTCATCGTCTCAGGGCGCTCCATCTCTCGCTTCTGAAGGATTGTGGTAACATCACCGATGATGGAACCCATCTTGGACATATTGTCCATGTGGCCCGCAACCACCATGAAGGGCGATACAAGGCCGAGGGTAAGAATTATAAGCATGAGTGCATCCGTTCCGTCTACGCGACCCGTAAGATAATACCAGCCGGTAAAAGGAAGCAGGGTGAGAAGCTGCGCAGGCAGGAAGGTCATAGCAAGGTTCTGCCAGAGGTTGCAGCGTCTCATCCATTCTATGAAGCAATCCGCACCTTCTTTGGCTGCTGTTTTGAATTTTTCGTAGGAGGATTTCGTCTTGCCGAAGGCTTTGATTACTTCGATACCGTTAATATATTCAACGGCGGTGTCGTTTAAAGCTTTGGTCTTAACGATCGTGTTCTTGAAGCTTTCGTCGGCACCCACCATCATAAGGCTGTAGAATACCATGCCAACAGGAACGCTGATAAGTGATAAAAGCGCCAGTCTCCAGTTGACATTAAACATAAGCACCAATATGCCCACAGGCACAATGGCATTTGAAATAACTTCGGGGATAATATGTGCAAGTGTAGTCTCCACAGAATCCACGCGCTCCACTATAGTGTTTTTGTAAGAGCCCGAAGCATCATCCAACACATCACCAAGAGGCATAACGCTTAACTTCTTAGTAAGTCGTCTTCTTATCTCTGCAAGCACTCCGAAGGTTGCTTTGTGAGACATTGTGGTCGATATTGTGTGGAATATCTTGTTAATGAGCCAGCAGATTGTAATATAGCCGCACTGGGTAAGATAAAAGCTTAAGTCCTTGTTACCTTCTATCAACGCCCTTACAATCTTAGCTACGTACCAATACGGTACAAAGCCGGCAATTACGCTGATTATTGCCATGAAAACACTGATTATGTAAGCGCTCTTATTAATCCCTGCGAATTCAAGCACCCAGGCCAGTGTCCCTTTCTTTTTTTCTCCTTTGTCCATTTTTCCCTTCCTTTCATTGTTACTTCTATGCGCATATCGAGTTAGGCGCAGCTAACTCATCTATTTAAAAAAACACGCTTAGCGCGTCTTTTTAATATCTATTTAAGTTTGAACAGTGCACCCCAGCCCGCCTCAAAGAATATGTCGAGATGGTGAGCATACTCCATGGCTTCCTCGTGTGATAAATCATGCTCTACTGCAAGGAATATGGCATTGATGCATGTAGTCATAAACATGTGGAACTCTTCGGAAGGAACCATGTAGACCTCTCCGCCGACTTCGCGTACCTTATCCATATAAAGTCCGGTAGACTTCTCTTCCAAAAGAGCAAGTTCATGTACGTAGTCCTCAAATCTTGTTCCCTGAGACTTACATACCAAAAGCTTAAACGCCTTGAAATTGTCGTATATATACTCCATTACCCAGGCGGTCTCGCCCTTCTCCGCCCAGAGTGTCTCGGCAAAGGACTCGTCTATGGATTCAAGTTCGCGTATAACTTCTTTTCCGTACTCGTCTTTAAGTCCGGCATAAGCAGGCTCCACCAGCGCCGCAAACATATCTTCCTTGCTCGGAAAATGCTTGTAAAGTCCGGAAGCACTCATATCACATGCCGCCGCTATGCGCCTCATGGAAGCATCATTGTAGCCATATTTAATGAACTCGTCGTAGGCTGCCGCTATTATCTTTTCGTGATTTTCTGTCTTGTCCTTGGGCATATATCAAAAGTCTTTCTCCTTCTTTGGCAAAAGAAAAGCGAACACTGTACGCTAACACTGTTGTTAGAATACACTGTTCGCTATCGTTTGTCAATTAGTTTTTTATATTTTTCTATGAAAGCAGTACCACGCTTCCCGCTGTGGCATCGACAAGCACCATGTCATTATCTTTTAGCTTCAACGTAGCGTCTCCCGTTGCCAATACCGCAGGTATGCCGTATTCTCTTGCAACAATCGCTGCATGAGACAATGTTCCGCCGGTATCTACAACTACGCCTGCCGCAAGTGCAAAAAGCGGTGTCCATTCCGGATCTGTGTAAGTACACACGAGGATATCTCCCTTTTCAAGCTTGTAAAATTCTTCGGGCGAATGTACGATGCATACTCTTCCTTTGACCTGTCCGTTTGATGCACCTATTCCCTTTATTGAACCATCTTCTCCTGCGAGAGCGTCCTTCATGCACTTGTCCCAATAAGCTTCCGCGAAGGCTCTCTTGCTTTTTCTGTCGGCAATCAGGACTGCTTTGTCACCGAGAGTACCTTGCTTGCATACTTCAAAGAGTTCGTCCGCAAAAAGAAACAGATAGTCTTCATAAGATACATTCGTTAATTCTGCCAGTTGTCTGAGTAACTTCCTGCAATGTTCAAATTCCGACTCCCAGAGGTATTGGGTTGCTTCTCGTATGTAATGATAATGTCTGAGCCCATCTACACGTTTTTCAAATAAAACGTACTTCTTACCCGGCAAAGTGTCTCGCATCTTGGCCATCAAGTCGGCAAAATGTTTCTCGCTTTCTTCCTTGGTCGCTACTGCTTCACCGCCACTTTTAAGCATGGGGCGTAAAGCGTTAATGAATCGGTCGGGATTTTCCCTCCAGTTTTCGGAAATAAAGCAGTAACAGTTAAAGTCCGATTTACTGCCGAAGTTGTTTAAGAATTCTGCAAACCTGCTGCCCAGCTCAGGATATTTGTTGCAGATTTTTTTATAGTCTGCGCTCATAACCGTTTCAGCCATAGAAGAGTCGGCAGTAATATATTCGCACAGTTCTTTCATGGCACGATTTATATCTGCCGTCACGTAGCTTAGTCCTTCAAGGACATCGTATGAGTTAAGGCTGTCGTCAACCTTGCGAAGCATTTTCGTAACCTTCATGCTTTCTATTGCATTGGGGAACAGAGCATAGAGGAATCTGTCGTAGGCAGTTCTGCCTATGAGGTCTCGCATTCTGTGAAGTGCCTCTCCGATTGCCCCCGCATCGTTTAATACGAGGTTCTTTTCCTTGGCAAATTCATCCCGACATTTCGCAAGGGATTCGTCGGCGCACTTTTTATTGTTGTCGATGTTACCGATGAGTTTTAAGTACTTTGGAATGGCAAATACGTTTTTATTAAGCTTGAACTTATTGTCCGACTGGTAAGATATTCCATCCTTGTCGATGGGATACATGCCACCCTTGAAATCTACGCCGATTTCGGAGAACAATACTCCCTTCTGGTCTCCCACGCATCCGCCGAAATCGTGGTCGAACGGATAGTAGGGTGTAGGAGTTTTTTCAAGATTGAATAAAACTGCTTCACGCATGGCGCCTTTGGCAGGCTTAACCTTGGGGTATCCTTCAAAATCCTTTTCTGTATATGATTTACCCGCGTCTTCCTTTAGTGTTGTGATGCTTCTGGCCTGCAGGATATATATGTGTCCGTCTCTAAAGGCCCATTCAATGTCCATGGGGTGGCCGTAGTGTTTCTCTATTCTTACGCCTTCTTTGACCAAGGCGGCGATTTGCTCATTGCTTAGTACCGACTGCTTTCTTCTGTCTTCAACCACCGGTACTTTTACGGTACCGCCGTTAGTGGCATCGTATACTATTTCAACTTCCTTGGAACCGGTTATCTGCTTTATTACGTTTCCTTCTTTGGTACAGATGTATTCGTCGGGGCTGACTATTCCAGACACGACAGCTTCGCCGAGGCCGTATGCCGCGTTGATATGAACGTTTTCTCTGTCGCCGGCGGGGTCGCTTGTGAACATTACTCCGGCGGACTCGCTCTCTACCATTTCCTGAATAACTACGGCAAGTGATGTCTTCTGCTTGTCGTAACCCGAATTCTTGCGGTAGCTTACCGCTCTGTCGCCCCACAGGGAAGCGTAGCATTCGCGCACTTTAAGAAGAACATTGTCGATACCGATTATATTAAGATAAGTCTCCTGCTGTCCCGCGAAGCTTGCATCGTCAAGGTCCTCGGCGGTGGCGGAGGATCTGACAGCCATTCTGGCACCGTCTTCGAGGCTCTTACAAAACTCTCTGATTTCCTCCTCGATTATTGCGGGTATTCCGGCCGAAAGAATAGCGCTCCTTATATCAGCCGCCTTTTCAAACTTTGCCGGCTCTATTCCGTTTTCCTGCATAAAGTAATCATATGCATCAGCCGTGAGGACTACTCCGGGCGGAACCGGTATCCCTGCCTGAGTCATTTCTCCCAAGTTGGCTCCCTTTCCCCCGGCTATGGCAATATCTTCTTTTTTAATCTCGCTAAAGGCTTTAATGTACTTCATCTTCATTCTCCTTAAGATATTTCTTCCATGCGTATGTACCTATAAACAGCGAGTACAGGAGGGATATCACGCTTGAAATGGGCTTACAATATATGATTCCTTCCATTCCCCACAAATACGTGCTTATTAACATTACCGGGATGAATACCGTTCCGTTCTCGGCTATCGTAACCGACGTGGCGAGCCCGAAGCGTCCGATATTCTGAAGCATCATGCCCGACAGTATGTAATAACCCATAATCGGCAGCACATAACACTGTGTCTTCACCATTCGCGTCGCCATTTCCACCACTTCCGGCTGCTTGGCAAAAGCACTTGTAAGCACCTCGGCATTAAGCATAAGAATCGGTGTCGCTATCAGCAGAAAGCCCGTAATTGTAAGCCATGTCATCTTGAATGCTTTCTTTACTCTGTCTTTCTTGCCCGCACCATAATTGATGGCACACACCGGCTGGAAGCCCTGACCGAACCCTATGACAAGCGCATAGGCTATATACACAACTCGTTGAGCCACCGTAACTGCCGCGATTACATGCACCCCGTATATTCCCGCAAGATTGTTAAGCAGCGCGGATGAAATACTTGTAATTCCCTGTCTGCAGAAGTTTGGAGCACCTCCTGAAAGTATCTCCTTAATGTAAAAGAAAGTGGGCTTCGCTTTCCGAAAAGATATATTTACGTTTCCGGGCTTTCTCGTTTCGGCATAGAGCATTACGCAGCCCGTAACCTGTCCGATAAGACTGGCATATGCCGCGCCCTTAACTCCCATGCTCATCTTAAGGATGAATACGGGGTCAAGTATCATGTTTATAATCATTCCCACCAGCAATCCGAGCATGCTGCTTTTGCCGGCGCCGGCGAGCCTTAGCTGATTGTAGATAACGTTTGAAAAAAGCATGAAAGGAATGGTTACTACGGTCACCGTCAGATACTGCTTCGTTGCGCTTAAAAGTTCAGGTGATGTATCTCCGCCCAACAAACTTATAAGTGGATTTAGAGCTGCGAAGCACGCGACTGCAAGTACCGTTCCGACTGCCATAGCTATTGCCACGCTTACAGAAGCCATGCGCTCTGCCTCGTCGTAGTTCTTTTTCCCAAGCATTCTTGATATATAGTTGCCCGAGCCATATCCGAACCAGAAGCCGATTGCCTGAATAATCGATACGAATGCAAACACCACGCCTACGCTTGCGGTAAGAGCCTCATTGTTAAGCTTTCCCACGAAAAACGTGTCGGTCATGTTGTAGATTGTGGCTACAAGCATTCCTATCATGGATGGTATGGCCATCTTCACAACTAACGGAAACAGGCTCGCTGCAGTAAATTTAGCGATTCGCTCTTCTCTCTTATCTGTCATGTTATCTCTTCTTTCTCGCAGTGAAGAATCTGTCGACTTCAGCCTCACAGAACGCTCTGTATATGGCTTCGAAGTATTCTCCCGGCATCATGTGCGAGTTTGAAAAAAGAATACCTGCCGCAAGTCCCGCACTTATAAGTCCCTTTTCATCGCACTTAACTGCGTACCCTTCTTCTTGCCAGTAAGCAATCATCTTCGAAAGAAAGCTTGCATAGCCCTCTCCGATTTTATCGTTGCCACTTTTGGCAATTCGGTCCCAAAAAGAAAGTGTTGCACCGTCGCTGTTGTTAAATGCTTTGTTCTCTTTAAGATGCATACCTTCTTTGTAGAAGAGCTCCACAAGAAATCCTCTCGGATCTGCCAGAGTCTTCGCTCTGTTTTCATACATAATGTCGGTCTTCTCTCTGACTCTAAGCGACATAAGGTCGAGCACGAATTCGTCTTTATCGCCGTAAAAGGTGTAGAATCCGCCCTGGGCGATTCCCGCTTTCTTCGTGACATCTCTTATGGAAATATTCTTAATACCTGTCTCCTTAAGGACCTCCAGGCCCGAGCGTCTCAGCTTTTCCTTAATCTCTGCGCGTTCTTTGTCCGTAAATGCTTTTCCCATGTGGTCTCCTTTATGTGAGTTAGTCTTGGGTAACTAAATAGGCTATGAACATTTTATATCTATGTTCATAGCCTGTCAATACACAAAATATTTCTCTGTCAGATTTTCTTTATACTGCTATTTCTTGGCAATAACCGTAATCCAAGGCTTGCTCTTGTGATGGTCCGACTTAACCTTGGAAAAGCCCGCTGCGATAAGCGCCTTCTCGATATCTTCGATAGTGTGGCACTTCATGCCTTCGATGATTTTTTCAAACTTAAGACTCGTCTCGTCGTGACCGTCGGATTCATTGACAATCATGAAGACTCCGCCCGGTTTAAGGACTTTCGCTACCTGAGAAAAGCACTTTTCAAGTCCCGGCCAAAAGTAGATGGTTTCAAAAGCTGTCGCAAGATCGTACCTTTCTTCCGGGAGAGTAAGCGCAGATACGTCGCCTCTTTGAACCTGACAGCGACCGCTTTTAATCGCCTCGGCATTGTAAGCGGTTGCTTTTCCTACGGATACCTCAGAATAATCAATAGCCGTAACCTTGGCGCTCGGATACTTATCAAGCAGTGCTCCCGCGTTTCTTCCGCCGCCGCAACCGAGCTCAACGATTTCCTCGGGCGCAATGTCCGTAAGATGTGACAGTCCCCAGTCAGCCATCTGCGCATGGCCGCCGTTCATGCCGTTAACCATCATTTTGCCTAAGAATCCCTCAGGTTTCCTCGTCTGACTTACAAACTTTTTAAATAACCCCATAATTATTTTCTCCCAACCAATATTGTTGAACCCGAAAGCCCCATCCATGAAGCCTCAAAGCTTGTCATAAACATACCTTTAGTAGTATCCACGAGTCTTACTTCCGCGTAACCCATTTCTTTAAGCTTGTCGGCGAAAGCCTTCATGTCGCCGTACTTGGCATGGGACATAATGTCGTGAATAGCGAAAGTTCCACCTTTCTTAAGCGTGCGAAGCGTCTCAAGCAAGATGGCCTGCCTGTCACTGCTTGGAATATTGTGATATACGTAATTGCTGGTAACAGCATCGAAAGTTTCATCGGCAAAAGAAAGCTTGCACGCATCCCCCTGCTCAAACGATGTATTGCTTACGCCCTCAGCCTTTGAGTTATTCTCGCACAATGTCTTGCTGAAAGAAGCGTATTCTTTGCCCCAGCGGTCGATTCCTATCATGGTGGCGTTAGGGTTTCTTTTGGCACAGGCTATTGTGAGCGCTCCGCTTCCGCAGCCCACGTCAAGGCCCTTGCCGCCGTCGGGAATCGTCACATATGATGCCACGCCGCTTATAATTTTACGGGACATCTGACGCTTGCCGTTATATGAGAATGCTCTGTACATAAGGAACATCCAAATCGTCACACACGCGAGGAATACCGTAAGTATCAGAAACACTATTCCCAGCACAGTCTTTAAAGTGCCCGCCTTAAGAACGGGTGAAATTCCGAATACGATGTAAAGAATCAGAGCCGCAATCGCCCCGCCTAACATCCCCAGTACCATGCCCTTAGGCATCCAATTCTTATAATCTGCTTTCATTTTTATCCTCCGGTAACAAATTTGTCATGCTCTTAAGCCCCAAAGCCACAGTAGAACCGTTATGGAGCATCGCCGATGTTGCAGGTGGCAATATACCCGCAACTCCGAGGCCGATAAGTGCCGTATTAAAGCCCACTATCGTCCTATAGTTATACTTTATTCGTTTCATAAGAAGCATGCTTATCTCACGCAATGTCGCTATGCTTTCAAGATTGGAAGAGCTTATGGTGATGTCAGCTATCTGCCTTGCAATCTCAGCACCTTCGCTTATGGCTATACCTGCGTCGGATGCTGAAAGTGCGGGTGAATCGTTGATTCCGTCACCCACCATGATTACCTTTCGTCCTTCAGCCTTGGCACGTTCTATATAGCCCGCTTTGTCCTCGGGAAGAACCTCAGCGTAATACTCGGTAATGCCGGCTTCCGCTGCAATCTTTCGCGCTGTTCTCTCGCTGTCACCCGTCATCATGACAATATGCTCAAATCCCTGAGTTCTAAGTTCCTCCACAACGGCTTTAACTTCTTCGCGCATAGGGTCTTCTATCAATATGCAGGCTGCCAGCCTTCCGTTTTTGGCAAAGTACAAATGCGAGTACTCGTCCGGAAGCTCTTCGAATAAGCCTTTCTTATCTTCGGGTATCTCTACGCCTTCATCTTCAAACACAAAGTGATAACTTCCTATAACTGCTTTCTCATTGTCGATTTCCGAAGCTATTCCGTGCGCCACAATGTACTCCACTTTTGTATGAAGTTCATCGTGAAGCAGGTCTTTCTTTTGCGCAGCTTCGACTACAGCTCTTGCCACAGAGTGCGGGAAATGTTCCTCGAGGCACGCCGCCTGTCGCAGCAATTCATCCTCGGACTCGCCGTTAAAAGAAACTACCCTGACTACCGTAGGCTGAGCTTTTGTAAGCGTACCCGTCTTATCCAGCACGATTGTGTCGGCTTCAGCCACCGCTTCAAGGAATCTTCCACCCTTAACCGTAATGTCGTATTCAGAAGCTTCTTTTATAGCCGAAAGAACGGATATAGGCATAGCCATCTTAAGCGCGCAGGAGTAATCTACCATCAAAACAGACACCGCTTTGGTAACATTTCTGCTGACCAGCCAGGTCAATCCCGACGCCAGAAGTGTATAAGGGACAAGTTTGTCCGCCAGTCTCTCAGCCTTGCTCTCGAGTGAAGATTTTAGTTTTTCGGACTCTTCTATCATCTTTACAATCTTGTCAAAACGCCCGCTGCCCTCGATTTGAGTGACTGAAATAGTCAATTCGCCGTCTTCCACCACAGTACCGGCAAATACGCTCATTCCGATGCCTTTATGCACCGCCACAGATTCTCCTGTCATAGACGCCTGATTCACCATAGCTTCGCCGGCATACACTTCTCCGTCAAAAGGAATCATGTTGCCCACGCGAACCACTACCCTGTCGCCACACTTGATATCTGACGAATCAACAAGAACCTCGCCGCCGTCGGCAAACATCCACACTTTATCGATATTAAGTGACATCCGTCTGGCAAGATCGTCTACAGAGCGTTTATGGGTCCAGTCTTCGAGTATGTCACCAATCTTTAACAGGAACATAACTGAGGATGCTGTTTTAAAATCGCCCGTATGAACTGCCGCGGTTATAGCCATAGCATCCAAAAGCTCAACCTGCAATTGCTTATTCTTAAGCGTCTTTATGCCTCGCCAAGCATATTTAAGACTCTTAATCATTACCCAAATTCTGCGTATGGATACGGGCAATACAAGGCGCTTCCCATAATGCAGGATTACCGTCATCACAAGTCGGTCATAATACTCGGCAGAAAGTTCTCTTTCCGAACATTCAAATACCTTTTCCGGTACCTTGACATTGTCAAAAGAAAACTCTTTAAAAATTCCTATAATGCGCTCTCTGTCACATGCAAAAGTCACCACGGCATCCGCTGTTCTTTCGTATACCTTGGCGGTTTTTATTTCGGGAAAATTATTAAGGTAGTACTCAAGAATGTCTGCCTCCCTAAAGCTTAAACGCTTTACGGGAAGGTGCACTCTGAGTCTGCCTTTAATCTCATGTTTAATAATAAACTTCATAGTTAAAGGCTTCTTTCTTTATGCATTTGACGGGTTATTCTTCTTCCAAAACTTCCGCTTCGGCTTCTTTGGCCGCCCTTTCTGCATTGATAGCCTTTGCTTCTTCGTAGATGTCGGTGCAGTTTTCCTGAAGAGTCGTAACCTGTGCAATAACAGAATCCTTGGCTCTCAATACTCCTGCAGTGCACTGCGCATAAACCTTCTTGGCATCCTTTGATGATAAAAGTTTGATTCCCTCGAGGCCGAAAAGTGTCCCCAGTGCAAATAAACCGATTCCTTTAAGTTTCATGATAATTTCCTCCTTTTATGCTTTTCTGCATCATTAACAACAATCTATTTGACAACTTCCCACATGACACCCATGTTTTGGAAGCCACCTTCGGGCATGCACCCGGCACAGGTTTTGCCGCCTGTGCCGCAGCCGGTACAACCGTTGCAGGATGTGCCCGACGTATGCGTGCCTGAAAAAACTATTCTTTTGACAACTCCGGTTCTTTCCAGAAACTCTATGTCGCGCTTAACCTTGTCTGTTGAAGTGTTAAGTTCAATAGCGAGCATTTCGATAGTTCTGGATTTACCGTCATTAAGCAATTTAATCAGTTCTTCCATTTTCTTTTACCAAATGAGCAATCCTACATAATATGCAATACCTGCAAGTAAAAGTGCTACGCCTGTGTAGTAAAGGGCGATTCTTGCGGTCCACTTAACAGAGTGAGTCTCCTGATATGTGGCAGCGAGCGCTACGATACAAGGCATGTTAAAGGTCATAGCAAAGATAAGCGCAAGTGCCTCGGGCTTGGAAACATTGGCTACCAGCAATTCGTTGATGTTGGCAGCTGTAGTACCGCTTACCATAGAGCCTACGGAAATGGTGCCGGAGCCTGTGAAGATAGTGCTGAGTACGCCGAGCGCGCCTTCTTTACCAAGACTGGATGCGATGAATGCCATGAAAGTCTGCCATCCCAAACCGAATATCTTGGTAACCGGCTCAATGAACGTTCCTACTTTGTAAAGAATACTGTCAGTGATTGTTCCCGTCGAAGTATATGAAAGAAGCCAGAATACAAAAGCAACAAGTACGACAACTTTCATCGCTCTTAAGAATGTATCTTTGGTACGGCCGAATACGTATCTTAAGAGCGATCCCCACTTCGGCTTATGATAAGGAGGAAGTTCCATAATCATGCCCTGGCGATCTTCTACCTTAACAAGTGAACGTCCGAATACCTTGGCGGTAAGCCACATATGAAGAATCATTACAAGCAGGATAACCACAATAATTACAGGGGTCCATGCGCCAAAGAAAACTGTCGAAAGCATCGGGATAACTGCCCATGCAGCACCGCAGGGAACAGCCCATGCAAGCGCGATGGTAAGAACCTTCTGGCCCCAGTTGTCGATAACTCTGGTACCTGCCGCGCCACCCATGGTACAGCCGAAGCTGATAAGGAAAGGCATTACCGACTTACCCTGAAGTCCGAACTTAGCCATGGTGTTATCAAATACGTAGGAAATACGAGCCATAACGCCTATTTCCTCAAGTAAACCGAATACAAGTGTTACGCCGAATACGAATCCGAGCATCTGGATAATGAAGCTTAAGCAACGAAGAATAACGTCACATATAATAGCAGCCAGAAATGCAGGGCAGCCTATGTTAAGAAGCGCTTCGTTTAAGGGATCGGGAAGTTTACCGATTGCCTGACCGATTCCCATGAAGGGCAATGCCGGAATAAATGAAGCAATAAGGCCCAGCACAATCGTAAGAACAACGACGGGCTTACCCCAAATATGATGAGTGATAAGTCTGTCAAACTTTCCGAGAGAAACCTTGGTTTTCTTGGTATTTACCGTTCCTTCAAGGAGTTCGTCTATCCAGGCAAATTTTCTTTCGCCGGTAAACACAACGCCTTTGTCTACAGCGTCAACTGCAGCTTCAAAAGAACTTCTCGCGCCATCCGGAAGTGCCGCCTTAATCTTAGCAATTACGGGAGCGTCCTTCTCTACAGCCTTGGTTGCAAGCCAGGTAGCTGAATAGCTGGGAATTACATTCTCGGGAATCATTGACTTTATATTTCTGTAGGTATCAAGTTCTTCAAAACGTTTCTCGAGTGCTTCTGCGTTAAGTGAAGTCTTATCCTTAACCGCACGCTCAAGTGCACTGTAAAAGCCGTCATAAGCCTTGGTATTGGGCGCCGAGAGAAGCACTACGGGTATTCCAAGCTTCTTCTCAAGTGCTGAAGCGTCAACCTTCTTACCCTGATCTGCCGCCACGTCGCTCATGTTAAGTACAAGGAAGCAGGGAACCGTAATTCCTGCATAGTCTGCAAGCATATAAAGGCTTCGCTCAAGCTGTGAACTGTCCGCAAGGATGCAGACTACATCGGCCTTGCCTGAAGCGATATAATCACGGGTAATCATTTCCTCATCGGAATTGGCCGAAAGGCTGTATGTGCCGGGAAGGTCAGCTACAAGATACTCTTTGCCGTTATGAGTAAATCGTCCTTCTTTTTTCTCAACCGTCTTGCCGGGCCAGTTGCCGACATGCTGTCTGAGTCCGGTAAGCGCGTTAAAAAGCGTGGATTTGCCGGAGTTGGGCTGTCCGAGTAACGCTATAACCGTTTCATTCTTGTCCGTCATGCCTTTTTACCCCCTTCAACCTCAATCTGTGCGCACTCTGCTTTGTTGAGTGCAATCATGGTGTCTCGTGAATATACCAAAAGTGGTCTGTTCTTTTCGTTCTTGATAACCGTCACATGGCACCCGGGTGTAAGTCCTATGGATGTGATTCTGCTGATAAAGCGCGCGTCACCATTCACAGAAGCGATTACACCTTCCGCATCCTTCTCAAGTTCAGATAACTTCTTCATCTTATCCTCCTATAGTCTCTATCTTTTATCCGCCGTAAGCGAAACAAAAGTCCCCATGAATCAGTGTTTCTCAGCCAAAGAAAGCATCGTGTAGCCGGCAGCCGCAATGAGTTTGGAGAGTTCGCTTTCTTTTTCTTCCTGCTTGGATAGCAAATCTACTTTTCTGTTGCCTACATCTGCTTTGGCCCATCTGTAGCCACATTTGTTGAGCGCATTTTCGACCCTTGCGGCACAGTTAGAGCAATGCATTCCGTCAATCTTTAACGTATATGCATAAGGGTAATTGCTCCTGTCTTTGTCTTTTACACGAACCTTTTTTTCGCCGGGCTCTCTTTCACCGCAACATGCCGAGCCGTAACGAATTCTTCTCACAGTACCATAAACGGCAAGTGCCACGATTGCGATGAGTATGATAATTATTGCAGCGTTTCCCATAACTATGCCTTTCTATTCCACGTTTTTAAGTGCCACATCCATGGGTATGTGCTTGATTCTGATGTAGTCGATGGCTGATACGAACAGGTAGCCGACCAAGAGGTACACTACAGAAAGCACTGCCGATACCGGCTTTAAATAAAAAGCAAAGTATCCGTCCATCTGCATCATGAACGCCTTGAAAATCCAAAGCATAAGATAATATCCTGCCACAAATCCGATAATCGCAACGATTGTCACCACTATAGCCGTGGGCACAATGTAGAGGGCACCGATTTCGCCGTTCTTAAAGCCCAGAATCTTAACCATGGAAATGGAGTGCTCGTTTCTCTCGATGATAATCTTGGCAAGAAGGTAGATAAGCGCTGCTGCCAGAATTACGAGTGCGTACTTGAAAATGTCTATTATTCCGCCGAGTGAATGATCGAGCTGTGTCGTAACCTTGGTGATGTCTTCGGCTGTGATAACAGTAGCGATGCTCTGCTCGTCGATGTCGGTTATCTCATGGTGGGAGAAAAATCCCGAGAACTCGTCTGCTTTCTTGTTAAAGGCTTTGTCGAAGTTTTCTTTGGGCATGAATACTGCGATACTGCCGTCGTACTCTACTTCGCCCGCAACCTTGAAGCTGTAGGATTTGTTCTCGTACTCTTCGTTAAGTGTGATGCTGTCACCGGTCTTAAGGTCAAATTTCTTGGCAAAAGCAGACGAAACGTATACCTCTCCTTCTCCTGCAGTACCGCCGAGTTTGATATATTCGCTTCCGTCAGCAATTCCGTATACAGTTACGCTTTCGTCGCCGCCGCTACCCATACCGGTGCGCATGGTGCTTTTCTTTTTCGGATAGAGGAGACTCTTCATGCTGAACTTTTCAGCAGTCGCCTCTTTAGTCTCTATCACGTTGCCGTCGTCGTCCCTGTAATCCATGAGCATGTACTGATACTCGGTGAACATCATGCTTGTAGCGTTGTCAGCGTAGTGATTCAACGAATCGGGAAGTCCGAAAGCAAAGCACATCATAAGCTCGATAAATATCACGCCAAAAGCAAGCACCATGTAGTTGGGCATGTTCTGAAAAAGAATGCGAAGTCTGAATCGTCTTAAGAACGACCATCTCGGAAGTCTTCTTGCCTTGGTGCGCTTGGTCTTGGCAAGATCGTGTCGTAAGAAACGAAGCGGGCTTAACTGCAGCTTTTTGATTATGATGTAAAGGTTGATAAAGAACATTAAAATCAGCGGAATAACCGTGGTCTTAATGATAGCCGTGTTGCTCCATACCGCATGACAGCTCGGCAAGCTGTAGCTTTCGTAGTAAAGGTTAACGGCTATATCCTTAAATACCGTGTAACCGAGTACGTTACCGATTATCGCGCCGAGTATAGTAACGATAAGGGGCATCGTCATGTAGTGAACCACCAGCTCAGACTTGCTGTAGCCCGATGCCCTGAGGGTTCCGATTACGGAGGCTTCTTTGTCGATTGTGTTGCTGATGGTGATTGCGAAGATAAACGCAATAACACCTATCAAAATGTAGCAAAGAATAGCCGTTGCCGCCGAGTCTCCCTCTATGTCGGATACTGCAAAGTTCGTTGCCTGCCTTAAATATTCCGGCAGATAATCGTCTATCTCGTTGTCATGTACAAGTGACTGCGTAATAAGTGCCTTCAAAAATCTCTCGGAATAGTCCGCCTGCTCCACTTTATCCTCAGGCTTCGTCTCGTACTGATATGCGTAGTTGTAGTGGATTCTGGACGTAAGTCTCTTGAACGCCTCCGGTGTCACCATTGCGACATCGAAGCCGAAAGAATCAAACATCAGGTCCGTATTGTGCTCATGAAGTGTTAAGTAATTGGCGTAAGAAAGCAGTCCCACAACCTCGAACTCTTTGCCGCCTACCGTAATCTTGTCGCCTATCTTCACGCCGACGTTGCTGGCATGCATCCTGTCTATAGCGATTTCCGTATCAAGCTTAGGCGCGCGTCCTTCGTTAAAAGAAGCCATATCGATGGTCGAATCGCTTTTGTAGATTCTGATATTTGCGTCTTCGGTACCGTCATTGTTGTAATCTTCGGCTTCTTCTCTGTAGAAGTGCTCATAAATGGTCATAGGTACCGGCTTAAAGTCGGTTACGTTGAGGCTGTATCTGTCCGCAACCTCGTCCCATTCTTCGTTGACTGTTTTGGTCACTTCTTCGTGAGCTTCATCATAGGCTTCTTCCACTGCCTTTTTGAACTCATCTGATTCACGAGCCTCTTTCATTGCCTCGTCGAAGTTCTCTTCTATGGCAGCATCGACCTGAGCCTTAATCATTTCTTCGTCGGTGATGCCGTAAGCCGCACACTGAGCGCGCACAGCTTCTTCGATAGCATTGTTGACTTCTTCAGTCAAATTCTCTTCTATGGCCTTGGCAACTTCTTTGTCCGCTTCTTTCATGCCTTTGTCGATGTAGTACTGTCTGACATCAGCCATTTCGCCTACACTTAAATCATCGAGAAGTGACTGCGAAGCGCGCTTGGAAAGTTCAAAGTGGCCGTCCTCAAGGTTAAGTGTTTCTCTTCCTTCGTAGACCGCCGCAAGCATACTGTCGTGGCCTACATACATGCCGGAGATGACGCCGATCATAACCACCATAAATACGATGATTACAAGGTATTTGTGCCAGTCGGACTTAAGTTCCCTGGGCACTCTTTTGATAAGAGGATTCTTCATAGTATTACCTCCTACCACTCAAGCTCGAATGCCGAAATTTTGTTTTCGTTTATGTCATTGTGGCGCACTACACCGTCACGCAGTTTGATGACGTGGTCTGCCATATTCTTGATTGCTTCGTTGTGAGTTACCATGATGACTGTGTTGCCGAACTTCTTATTACAGTCCTCGATAAGAGCGAGGATTTCTTTGGACGTCTTATAGTCAAGGGCGCCCGTGGGTTCATCACACATAAGGATATCGGGATTCTTAACGACTGCGCGGCCGATGGAAACTCTCTGCTGCTGTCCGCCCGATAACTGATTGGGGTATTTGTACTTGTGGTCCTGAAGACCGAGGGTTGAGATTACTTCTTCAACATCTAAAGGATTGTCGGATAGATACGCGCCGACTTCGATATTTTCTTTGACATTGAGATTGGGTATAAGATTGTACATCTGAAACACATACCCTAAGTGTTTGCGTCTGTACATTGTAAGCTGACTTTCGTTCATTTCTTCGAGCTTGTCGCCATTGATGCTGACGTAGCCCGAATCCGGAGTATCGATGCCTCCTATTATATTAAGAAGGGTTGACTTACCTGAACCGGAAGGTCCGAGCAGTACACAAAACTCACCTTTCTTAACCGTAAAATCCATTCCCCTTAATACATCCTGTCTTGCTTCTCCCGTACCAAAACTTTTCTTTAGGTCTTTGATTTCAAGAAAACATTCTTCCATACTTTCCTCCGATTCACACTTTGCCCTGTAGTAAATTGGCATGGTACATTCCGTTTATTCGGTCTGCCCATGCCGCTCAAAGAACCTCTCCAAACATCTATAAGTTTCTTCCCCGATTACATGTTCCATGAGGCACGCTTCTTCGGTGGCAGTCTGGTCACTTACCCCGATACTTTTCAGTGCCTTCACGATAAGAATATTCTTCTCGTTTACCTTTTCGGCCCGCTCCTTGCCTCTGATGGTAAGGTAGATATGGCCGTCCTGATCAAAGCATATCAAATCCTGGTCGTACAACTTCCTAACGGTTACGCTGACGGTAGGCTTGGATACTTTGAGCGTGCGAGCTATATCGACAGCCCTGACGCTCCCTCTCTCGTTATGAAGGGACAGTATGCACTTAAGGTAATCTTCTGTTGAATTATTGCCTTTCATTGTTTCTCCCCTTGTCCCTGTTTTGGCAAAAGAAAGATTCTCTACTTACTGTGACATGCCGAGCAGCCTGCACAACTACCGCAGTTGCCGCCACAAGTGCTTTTGCCTTTCTTCTTATCATTAATGAGGCTTCTTATTATAAGTGTTACCACTGCAACAAGGCCTGCGGATATTACTATAGTTCCGATATTCTGCGTTAAAAATTCAATCATAATATCAGTCCTTTCTTTTAAACTCTCCGAACGGCCGGGGTGGCCGCCCGGAGAATTTGAAATGCATTATACTCTGACTTTCTGAGTAAGTGTTGTTGCTTCTTTGTACTTCTTAAAGAAGAGCATGTAGATAATTCCGATAAGGAAAAATACCGCAAAGATAAGTCCGATTACATTTAAGTTGCCTGTAAACAAACCGCCGAACTGAGTAATCATAAGCGCGATTACATATGCAAATCCACACTGGTATAAAATTGCGAACCATGTCCACTTTGCATTGTTCATCTCTCTCTTGATGGCACCGATAGCTGCGAAACAAGGTGCGCAGAGGAGGTTGAATACAAGGAAGGAAAGTCCTGTAACGGTTGTGAATACCTGTGCAAGTGCCTGATATGTGGTAAGCTCTCCGCCGCCGTAGAGCACGCCCATGGTGCCGACGATGTTTTCTTTGGCTACAAGTCCTGTGATTGATGCGACAGTTGCCTGCCAGTTACCCCAGCCAAGAGGTGCGAATATCCATGCGATTGCACCGCCGACCTTTGCAAGAACGGAAGATGCAATATCTTCGCTGTCTATCATTCCGAATCCGCCGTCCGTGAATCCGAAGTTGGAAAGGAACCAGATAACGATTGTAGAAAGAAGGATGATGGTGCCGGCCTTCTTAATAAAGGACCAGCCGCGCTCCCACATGGAACGAAGCACGTTACCGAGTGTAGGCATGTGGTATGCGGGAAGCTCCATTACGAAAGGAGCGGGATCGCCTGCGAAGAGTTTGGTCTTCTTAAGCATTACACCGGAGATGATGATTGCTGCCATACCGATGAAGTATGAACCTGTTGCAATCCATGCGCTTCCGCCGAAGATTGCGCCTGCAATCATACCGATGAAAGGAACCTTGGCGCCGCAAGGAATAAATGTTGTAGTCATGATTGTCATACGACGGTCACGCTCATTCTCGATGGTACGTGAAGCCATGATACCGGGGATACCGCATCCTGTGCCTACAAGCATGGGAATGAAGGATTTACCGGAAAGGCCGAAACGTCTGAAGATTCGGTCAAGTACGAAGGCGATACGAGCCATGTAACCGCAAGCCTCAAGGAATGCAAGCATTAAGAAGAGTACAAGCATCTGAGGAACGAAACCGAGTACCGCACCGACACCGGCTACAATACCGTCAAGAATAAGGTTCTTAAGCCAGTCAGCTGCGTTGCATGCATCAAGCAACCTCTCTACAAGTACAGGAATACCGGGAACCCATACGCCATACTCTGTGGGGTCGGGTTCATCACCGATTTCTTCAAGAGTCTTAACTGCTTCTTCGTAGTCTTCGATAGTTGCGTCAACTTCTTCTGTTGCAAGAGTTTCTTCGTCTTCTACCGTATAGGTAAACTTATCTGCGGATTCTAAACCGTTTTCCTCAAGAAATGCTTCGTATCCGTCTACAATTGTTGATGCTTCGTTGTAACTTTCCGAAAGTTCGCCGTATCCGCCGTCCATTCCGAAGAGATGGAAACCATCGCCGAATATACAATCATTGGTGAAATCTGTGGAAGCGGCACCGATTCCTACCATTGCAATCCAGTATACGATGAACATGATAAGTGCAAAGATAGGAAGGCCGAGCCATCTGTTGGTGACAATCTTATCGATTTTATCTGAAGTTGTGAGGGCACCTGCGTTTTTCTTTTTATAGCAGGACTTGATAACTTCAGCGATGTATACGTAACGCTCGTTGGTGATGATGCTTTCGGCATCGTCGTCGAGTTCTTTCTCCGCTGCCTTGATGTCGTTCTCAATGTGCTCCATCTTGTCTGCGGAGATGTTGAGCTTCTCAAGAACCTTGTCGTCGCGCTCGAATACCTTGATGGCGTACCATCTCTGCTGCTCTTCGGGCATGTCGTGTACTACGGCTTCCTCGATGTGAGCGATAGCGTGCTCAACGGGGCCCGAGAAGGTGTGAAGGGGAACGGTCTTGGCGTTCTTGGCAGCCTTGATAGCTTCTTCAGCAGCTTCCATAACACCGTCGCCTTTAAGTGCGGAAAGAACTACTACCTTGCAGCCAAGCTGTCTTGCGAGTTCTTCTGTCTTAATCTGGTCGCCGTTCTTCTTGACGATATCCATCATGTTAACGGCTACAACTACGGGAATACCAAGCTCGGTAAGCTGTGTGGTGAGGTACAAGTTACGCTCGAGGTTGGTACCGTCTATAATATTAAGGATGGCGTCGGGACGCTCTCCTATAAGATAATTTCTTGCTACAACTTCTTCCAATGTATAGGGAGAAAGTGAATAAATACCGGGAAGGTCGGTTATGACTACGTCGTCATGCTTCTTTAATTTACCTTCCTTTTTCTCAACTGTTACACCGGGCCAGTTACCTACGAACTGGTTGGAACCGGTAAGTGCGTTAAACAGGGTTGTCTTACCGCTGTTGGGGTTACCTGCTAATGCAATACGTAAGCTCATGTCTGTGTTGTCCTTTCAATGAATAATCCTTTATGCAGTTAGGCTGTGCTAACCTGAGATCAAAAAAATAGGTCTTATTGTCCTCCTCTATAATAAACCGCTAAGCGCTTTATTATCGGTCGCCTTTGAATAATCCCTATCAGGCTTATTCTGGCTCAATAAGCATCGATTGAATAATTGCAGGGCGCTTATTCAATCTCAATCATCTCCGCATCTGCCTTACGAAGCGATAACTCATAATTTCTTACGGTTACTTCGATAGGATCGCCGAGCGGTGCAACCTTACGCACATATACCTCTGTGTTCTTGGTAATGCCCATGTCCATGATTCTGCGCTTAACCGCGCCTTCGCCGTGAAGCTTTACTACTTTCACGGTTTCTCCGATTTTCACGTCTCTTAACGTCTTCACTGCTTCCTCCTCCTTGCCTTATACCATTATCTTTCTTGCGAGTTCATCGCTTACCGCAACGCGGCTTTCCTTGACCTTAACTATAAGGTTCTCACCGAGTGAATTGATAACACTCACTTCGGTACCAACATTAAAGCCCATGTCTTCCAAATGTTTCTTAACTTCCGGCGTTCCGCCTATCCTTTTTATAATCTGGGTTTCGCCGGCATTTGCATAAATAAGAGGCATCATATTATTCCTCCCTGCCTTTTTATCCCGGTTAGATAAGACTAACTGTTTTGTAAAAAAGAAAAGTTAGCTTGCTCTAACCGTTCTTCATTATAGTTAGAGTAGGCTAACCTGTCAAGAACTTTTTTATAGATTTTTTATTTTTTTGATTGTAAAGACCTTCCCGGCACCCCTTTGTGAATTTTCGCTAATTTTCATGACGCGTTTTTGTGCATTTATACGCCAAATGAAAGAAAAACGTTTTGCTTGCGCAAAAACATGTTGCACTCTGTCCGGTTCTTCGCTATAATCCATCGTGTTTTGAAAACAGGGCAAAGCGAGTGAAAGCTCGTGACGCAAAGCTATAGGGACTTTAAAATGTCAGCCAGTTGCACTATCAGTATTTTCCTCTGGGAGCACGGGACTTGACGCCTGTGCTTTTTTTGTTCTAGTAGTTTGATTATTAATCAGAAAGGTATTGTATGAAGAAAACAACTAAGAAAAGCAGAAACATGGTTCGCAGCATTATTCTTGTAGCAACATTCCTCGCTCTTTTAATGGCAGGAACCGTAGGACAGATTGGCTACAATCACATCCAGAAAGCATACTTCTCTTCTTTTGAAGAAGGTTTACATGCAGCTGCAGTGCTTCTTGCAGATGAACTTTCCAATGAACATAGCGGCGACTGGTCACTTTCCGAAAACGGTGAGCTTTTAAAGGGTGAAACTTCTGTTCATGATATGTATCAGGCACAGCTTGATGCACTTAATGCTCAGACAGGTATGCATTTCACTGTTTTCTACGGCGATACCCGTTATATAACTTCCCTTACCGATGCCAACACCGGTCTTCGTATGGAAGGCACTAAGGCTTCAGAAGTCGTAGTTGACGAAGTATTAAGAAAAGGAAACGAATACCTTGCCGACAATTTCCAGATCGGCGGTCAGAACTGGTATGCATACTACCTTCCTTTAAAGAACTCCGACGGTTCTGTAGTAGGTATGATTTTTGCAGGCCGCGACACTTCTCTTGTTATTAATAATTTGAAGGCAGCCGCAAAAGCTATTGTTATTACCTTTATCGGCTTCTTCTTATTTAACTGGGGAGTAGCCCGCTTAATTATTTCAAGATCCACCAAGTCAATCCGTGATATCGTAGACGGTCTTGACAGCTTAGAGAACGGTGAGCTTTCTTTCTACATTCATGATCGTACTTTCAATCGTAAGGACGAGCTCGGTGTTATCGCTTCAAGCTCAGCTCAGTTACGTGACAAGCTTCAGGATGTTATTGCGGCTACCAAAAAGCTTTCCGCTGACGTTACAGAATCCGGCATCAGCCTTGCAAGCTCCGCAGAGGCAGCTTCCCGTGTTGCAGAGCAGGTAACCTGCGCTGTTGAAGATATCAGCCGTGGTGCTACCGAGCAGGCTGAAAGCATGGAGAATTCCGTTAACAATACCAATGAAATGGGTAACAGTATCGATGAAATTACAGACAGAGTAGAAGCTTTGACCGTTGCAGCAGAAGAAATGATGAACGGCGCTAAGCGTACCGTTGATACTCTTGGTAACTTAATGGGCAAGAACGCTGATGTTATGGCTTCCATGCAGAACATCAACTCCCAGATTCGCCTTACCAACGATTCGGTTAAGGAAATCGCAGAAGCTTCCAACGCAATTACAGAAATCGCAAGCCAGACACACCTTCTTTCGCTCAACGCTTCCATCGAAGCTGCAAGAGCAGGTGAATACGGCAAGGGCTTCACTGTTGTAGCTACAGAAATCGGTCTTCTTGCGGCTCAGTCCAAAGAAGCTGCTGTTTCTATTAACAAGATTGTTGAGACACTTGTTGCAGAGTCCCAGAAGAGCGTTGATACTCTTGAAACATTAAGCAACAATGTTCAGGAGCAGAACTACCAGCTTACCAACACCAAGGCAGATATGGATGCTGTTGTAACAAACGTAAGCAACATTGATGACTCCACGAAGATGATTTCCGAAAAGATTCATATGCTTAACAGCTTAAAGGCAAGCTTTACAGATATTATTTCAGAGCTTTCCGCTATTTCTCAGCAGAACGCAGCTTCCACAGAAGAGACCAATGCTTCCATGGAAGAGCTCAACGCTACATTCGCTCTTATCAGCAATGCGGCTAACGATCTTCGTGACATGGCAGAGACTCTTAACGAAAAGATGTCCTTCTTCACCATGGCAGGCGAGGAGAAAAAGGTTCAGAAGACCGCTTAATTTAAATATACAAAAAGGGCTGCCGCTCAGTGACTTACTAAAAGTCTCCCGGGCGACGGCCCTTTTATTATTTTAACTTCTTACACTCCTTCCAGCAATCAATTACTTTCAGCATGTAATCGTAGTTCTTGGCTATGGCTTTGTGGTCTTCTTTTTCTTTTTCAAATAACGCATCGATTCCGGCTACCGCGCCAACTCCAAGCGAATCGAAGAAGTAAGATTTGCTTTCGGAAAAATAAAACTTAAGGCTCGCCGACAGTTCAAAAGGCACCCCCGCGGTATCAAGCTTAACCGCAAGCGCATAGGCTTCTTTGACACATTCTTCCATGCCCTTGTAATCCTTGATGCAGGAGAGCCACCACGCCTTCACGATAAGAAGAATGGCCTTAAGCTTGAAGGTGTAGTTCTTCTCGGCATCGTTGCTGTAGAGCTTAAGTATCTGCATCTCGGTATCTATTAAATCTATGGCTGTCTGATAGTCCTTCCTCTTGCAGGAGGCTGCAACCGCAATTGATGCATTGGTGAGTACCGAGTATTGCTCGGAAAAATTCTTAATAAGAACATTGTTATAATAGTTAAGTGCCTCCTCGCGCTCGCCCTTTTTGGCAAGAAGCATGGCAATCAAAGAACTGGTACAATCATCGTAGTTAATTTCTTTTAACAGCTCCATAGCCTTGTCCGGGTCCGTCTCTGTATACATTTCCGCAATACGACGTTTAATTGAGAACTCACTGACTTTCGGGTCCTTATTCTGCGAAATAAAGTCCATCGCCTGATTAAATAGCTCTATGGTCTTTTCCCTGTCCTTATCCAGCCCCTGTTCGTACGCCTTAACATAGTACAGCATAGCACAGGAATATATTACCTTAAAGTTATGGGGATACCTTACGAGCGCGTTGCTTGCTTCCTTAGTTGCCTCTTCGTACTTACGCTCGGTGCAAAGTTTCTCAATGCGCTCACACATATCGTCCCTGTTCTTGGACGACATATCGTAGCCTAAAAACTCATCCATGGAAACGTTAAAGAAATTTGCTATTTCCATGAGCATCATTATGTCGGGTACATTGTTGCCGTTCTCCCACTTGGAAACCGCGCCGATAGTGACGCCGAGGGCATCCGCCAGTTCCTCCTGAGTAAGGTTCATCTCTTTCCTGTACTTCTTAATGTTCTCCGAAAGCTTAAGCTGCATCCGCCAACTCCTCTGTTTCTTCTTTGTCCATATCAAAATTCATCTTACTAAGTGCAATTACTATAAAAAGAACAACTGCCAGAATTCCGCTCATTCCTACCAAGAATTCAGTGCTGAGCTTTGTCGCCGACGCACTTACGATAAAGGAACCTATAGGCATCGCCGCCGTTGCCGATGCGCCGAGTACCGATGATGCTCTGGCAAGATAATCTCTGTCTACGCTGTTAACAAACCGGATGTTTAATGTACCGCTTATAATAGAGCAGGCAAACGTAATCCCTACTACGCTTAAACCGCCTAAAAGGTATCCCGGAACCGCCATACCGTGTACCAGTCTGCCGAGAGAAAGCACATACAAAAATATACCCATTGCAAATCCGCACCATATTAAAATCTTTCTTGACGAGAACTTGGCCATAAGCTTCGGAATGACAAGGGAACCAAAGATTGCTCCGATTGAAGCCGCCATGCCGAATACGCTTAAAAATTTACTTCCGAGCCCGTACACATCCTCCGCCAAAGGCGCCTGAAGGGCATTGATCGGTACCATAAAGAAGTTGAGTACTATAGCCACCAGACAGTAATTTAAGATTACACGGTTGCCGGCAATATACCTAAGACCCCCCTTAAGAAGTGAGCCGTAGGACTCCTTGGAAGCCTTCTCGGTCTTAATATCGGTCTTCTCGCTCGAATCGGTTTTTTCGTCCGTTTCGCGTCTTAGCTTGATAAAGAACATGCCTACCGCTGCCATGAGAAATGTTGCCACGTCGATAAGCATTGCTGTCTGCACGCCGAACTTGGCTATGATAATACCTGCAACACCCGTGCCCACAAGCGCTACCGCGCCCGATAAGCTTGAATTAAGGCTCATGGCGTGTGACATGTGCTCCTTCTTAATAATCGAAGGAATAAGCGCCGATGAAGCCGGCATGTTAAGCGACTCGATTGTAGTGATTACCAATGTGAAAGCCGCCATAATGTACGGGTTCACCACACCGTTTAAATACATAACCACAAAAGAACCGATTACCGCAGCTCTCAAAAGATGCGTAAAGATGATTACTTTCTTCTTATCCATCTTTTCAACCAGAGCGCCGAAAAACGGCTGTGCCACAATGTTGGGTAACACGTTAAGTCCGAACACAAGCGCCGCCCACGATGCGCTTCCCGTAATGCTATACACTAACCACGTAAAAGCAATCGCATCTATCGAGTCTCCGAACCTGTTTATAAGATTTGTAAATAGTAATACTGTGTAGTTTCTTTCTTTAAAAACGTCTCTGTACTTAATATCATTAGCCATAGCTATACCTCGCAGTTGTCTTGTTATGGTTAAAGTGTACAAGGTCCGTAAGTCAATTATAACACAACATTTGTACAAATTGGAAAGGGAATACTTTCCGATACGGAAAATATTCCCTCTTAAACTTATTTCTCGATATATTCTACTATGGGGTCGAGATACTTCACATCCGAGATATCGTAGGACTGTGCTATCATTTCCGCCATCTTCTTGTCATCTTCTGTCTGATTCTTTTGTTTTTTAAGCATTGAAGCGTAAGCCTTCATCATCATTTTGGACGGAAGTTTCATCTTATCATAGTTAAGACCGCCCGGACAGTAGAATACGCCTACGTAAGACTTAAGCTCATCCGGCACTACCTTCGCCATAGCCTGCTCCACAAGAGGGCTGTCTACGGGTGTTGCTCCTACACAGAATATTGCAAGCTTCTTGTCCTTCCATGCGGGTGCCTTACCCAGCAGCCACTCGGACTTCACAACCTTGCCGGCCATCGCCCAGCCGCCGTATACGATAGCGTCATAGGTGTCAAAAAAGCCGTCGTCTTTCTTTTTCAATTCTTCAACGGTGAAGCAGTCTGCCTGAAGCCTCTCCGCGAGTTTCTCGGCATACATCTTTGTGTAGCCGGTCTGCGATGTGTAAACAATCAGTGTTCTCATGTACCAATCTCCTTTATTCCTTTATTCCCTGACGAAGTGCCTTGCGCACCGCGTCCTTGATAACTTCGCTTGAATATGTGGCGCCTGACACAGCGTCCACCTCAACGGTATTGGCGTTCCTGATATCCTTGACAATCTCGCCCGCAGGTCCGCCGAGACCGCACTCATGCCTTAAAATATCAATGTTAGTAATCTTGCCGCCCTCAACCGTAACCTTGACGGTAGCCTTCACCAGCGTCGTCTCGCTCGACGCTTCATAAGTACCATCGGCAACATTCTCAATCGCTATAGGGTTCTTATCAAACTCCCTTAACTGATTCTTCATGCCGTGTATCACTATCGTTGCGAAAGTCAACACAATCAGTAATGCTATTCCGAGTCCTATAAATATCTTCTTACCCATTTACATAAGTCCTTTCATGTTATTCTCAATCTTCATAATGGTCTGAATTGTCGTTTTTAGCTCGCCTTCCGAAATATCGGCAAACATCCGCCCCATTATATTGCTGCTCTTTTCATCATTGTGCGCGCAAAACGCCCTGCACTCATCCGTCAGCACTATCCTCTGCTTGCGCTTATCGATTGCATCGGCCTCAAAGCGTATAAAGCCCTTACTCTCAAGCTTATTGAGTATCTGTTTGACGTTCTGATGGGAGCTTCCCATAATATCCGAAAGTTCCTTAAGCGTCGGAGCCTCCTTGCACCTGTTGATACACACAATTGCAAAGAACTGCTTCCAACTGATCTCGCCGATTGCCTTATCCGCCATCGCCTGAAATCTGTTCTCAAAGGCGCTTAAGAGTCCCACCAGAAAGTATCCCGACGGAATGTCCGAGAAATCCATCGTATCATCTTGCATTAGTTTCTGTATGTTCATAATGTCACCGCAAAAGAAAAGGTAATATATTACCCTAACAAGGTAACACATTACCTATTTATTGTCAACAACAAAAAAGAAGCCACTTAAGTAGCTTCTTCCTGTGAATCTTTCTTTGTACCTATAATCGGCTTTCTTGATATCGCGCAGGTCGCACACACGCCGGCGCACTCGCCGCACTGTATGCATTCGGCGTCGCCCACTTTCTTAATGTCCATCTTGCAGAAACGCACGCAGGCGTTACAGTGGGTGCACTTAGCCTCGTCCACTTCCATTCTTGCAACGCTGACACGATTGAAAAAAGAATAAATCGCGCCGAGCGGACATATAAATCTGCAGAACACTCGGAATATGAATACTGCTGCCACAAGTATGGCAATCGCTATAATCAGCTTGAAGGAAAAAAGCTTGCCGAGCATGCCTCGTACCGACTCATTAGCCGCAGCTAACGGTAACGCTCCTTCCAGTATGCCTTGCGGACAAATATACTTACAGAATCCGGGCACCGCAAATATCAGCGGAATCCCTATCACGAACACTGCCAGCACCACATACTTAACATACGACAGTGCTCTCGACCATTTGCCCTTCTTAATCTTCTTCGTAGGAATCTTAAACAGCAGCTCCTGCACGAGACCGAAGGGACATAAGAATCCGCAGATAAATCGTCCGAGCAGCGCTCCGAGCAAAAGCAGCATTCCCAGCATGTAATACGGGAACCTGTACTTAGACGATACTAAGCTCTGCTGGAGGCTTCCGAGCGGACACGAGCTCACCGCTCCCGGACATGAGTAACAGTTAAGTCCCGGAACGCAGGCGCTCTTAAGCTTGCCCTTATATATCTTACCGGAGGCAAACCCTGTGAAATTGCAATTGTATAGTACGGCCGTAATGACTTGTACCAGTTTTCTTTTGCCAGACTTCATCCTATACCGATACACTCATAGCAGATGCGAATCGCCTTGTTAAGCACATCGTTTACGCCGCCCGTCGCAATTCCGACAGCCAGCAGCAAAAAGCCTGCCATGATGAGTCCCCCCGTTATCAGTTTCTTGTTCATACACTACTCCGCAAGTGCTTTCTCTATGTCGCCCTTGTACAATTTGTACTGTGTTTCCGCATCCATTGCGCCAAGGTGAATCTCCTTAATGAGTCCGTCCTTGCCGATGATAACGGTATACGGAATACCGTCCGTGGGATACTGGAAATTGATGTAACCTTCCACATCGTATGCAACGGGGAAAGTGTAGCCGTTATCGCTTACAAACGCATCCACAGCGTCTTTCTCTTCGCACGCATTGACTGCCACAATCACTACATCGCCGTCTGCGCCGTAATCATTGTACAAATTTTCAAAAGCAGGCATCTCGCGTACGCAAGGTCCGCACCATGTAGCCCAGATATTGACTACAATAACCTTGCCGAGATTGTCCTTTACGTCAAAAGAACTTCCACCGACGAGCTCAGCCTGAAACCAGGGTGCTCTGTCGCCCACCTCAAGCTCCTTGTATTCGCCGTAATAATATTCTTCCTCAACAGACGCCGGCGTTTCTTCAACTGATGCAGGCGTTTCCTCCACAGAAGCGGGTGCCTCTTCCACAGATGCTACTTCCGAAACGGATGCCTCTGTTTCCTGCTTTTCCGGCGCTTCACCTATCAATGACAGCTCCGAACTTACGGATGTAGTTGAACCGCTTGCGGCGCACGCAGAAAGTGCCATCGCTGTTATCAATACTATGGGCAAAAGAAATCTCTTCTTCATAAATATTGTCTCCTATCGTAATTCTTTCTTTGTATTATACCAAACCGCCCCGTAACGCGCCATATTAAAAGCGCCCCGGAATATATCCGAGGCGCCCTTGTGGGAAGGGATTACACGTAAAAACTTACGCTTTTTTCTTTTTCGATCTGCGACCGAGCACGACGCTTTGCAAAAGAATAAAGAAGCAAAGCATGCCGCCGGTGGTAATACTCTGCCACCAGGGGTCGTTTAAGCCGCTTGATACTACAATCTTCTTGATGGTGGTAAGAGTCATGGTGCCAAAGAAAGTGCCGATGACATTGCCCACACCGCCTGTAAGAAGGGTGCCGCCGATGATGGAAGAAGCGATTGCGTTCATTTCCATGCCGGCTGCGTTGGTGGCGTTACCTGCGCCGGTGTGCATCATGAAGACGAAACCGGAGATACCGCTTAATAAGCCGCTCAATAAATAGCTGTAGAAGCGTGTTCTTTTGACATTTATACCAAGCATCAAAGCGCTTGTCTGGTTACCGCCCATTGCATAGAAGTTACGGCCGAGGCGGATGTACTTAAGCAGGATAAAAATCATTACTACGCAAAACAGTGCAACCACAACTCCAAGCTCGATTCGCGCGGGAACGAGGTTACCGTTCTTGGCAGTGTATCCAAGCCAGGGAATAACTATCTGCGTATCGCGAAGCTTGGCAAAAGCAGCATGGTCGACCTTCTGGGGGTTAACCGAAAGAATGGTGGTCATACCTCTTGCAAAGAACATACCTGCAAGCGTTACGATAAACGGCTGAATCTCTAAGTAACTGATAAGGAAGCCCTGCACAAGGCCGAAAGCAAGTCCGATGCCGAGTGCGAGAAGTATCGATACGAATACATTGCCGCCGTTGTTTAAGTAGAGTACGCAGCTCATTACAACGAGGGACGTTACCGCGCCGACGCTGATATCGATGCCGCCGCCTATCATTACGATGGTAAGACCGCAGGATACGATAATTAAACTTGCGTTATCGTTTAACATATCAAAAATCTGCTGTGCGTGTAAGAAACCGCCGCCGAGAAGTGTCATCGCGAGGATGTACATCACTATGAATATGCCTATGGTGATGGTCATGAGTAACTGTGTATCTGTGAGCGGTTCTTTTCTTTTGCCGAATGGATTCTTCATTATTCTTCCGCTCCTTTCACAGTTATAGTCTTTTTGGCTGTCAGACGCTCAACAAGCTTGGAGAAACGCTGCTTAACCACGGGTGAACCGATTACTACAAGGAGCACTATAACGATTGCCTTGTAAGCCTTAACGTCGGTTGATGAAACCTTCATGGCATAAAGCGTGGTTGTAAGCATCTGAATTACGTAAGCGCCGATGATACTGCCGCTTATCTTAAACTTACCGCCGCCTAAGCTGTTACCACCGATGGCAACCGCAAGAATGGTGTCCATTTCCACATCAAGAAGGAGTGTTTCGTGGTTGATAAGGCTGAGTCTGCTTACGCCGATGGTGCCCGCAACCGCTACGCACACGCCGAGGATGATGAAGGACAAAAGCTTAATAAATGTTGAATTGATACCATTAAGTCTTGCCGCACTTCCGTTGATACCTACGGACTGTGTGAAGAGTTCGAGGGATGTGAAGTGGAACAGTAGCTTAAACAATATTGCAACGAGGGCAACTATCAGTACCGGTGTGGGAATCGGTATGCCAGGTATGAAGCTTCCGATTGCGGTAATGATATGGCTGCTGACTGTAGGTGTCGCACCGCCGTTTATCCAGTATGCTATGGAACGTCCGCACGTGTATAGAATCAGCGTCGCTATCATCGGTTGTATCTTAAACACAGCTACGAGTATGCCGTTGAAGGTGCCAAAGAGCATAGCCACGATACATGCGGAGACAAAAGCAAGAACCACTGTACCGCCGGATATGCCGGAACCGGACTTAAGTACTTTGACAAATACGCTGCCGGCTATCGCTGCTGCCGCGCCGACTGAAATATCCTGTCCGCCGCAGGCTGCTGTTACAAGTGTCATACCCATTGCAAGCACCGCAAGTTCGCTGGCACCGTTGATGATACTGATTAAGTTGCCGGCAAGTACTGCGTTGCCGTCGTTGTTGTGAGAGATTCCGATACTGAAAAAGCCGGGATCTCTTATAAGGTTAAAGATAAATAATAATGCAATTGCTATAAGCGGGATGGTAAGCTGGCCGAGGCCGCCGCTTAAGAACTTTTTGTTATTCTTTTTCATCTTAAGCTTCTCCTCCCGCAATAGTCTTCATTACCTGTGTCTGATTTAAGTCACTGCCCGTAAGCTCGCCTACGATGTGTCTGTCTCGCATTACTATGAGGCGGCTGCAGGTACGAAGCATTTCCTCGACTTCCGACGAAATAAAGGTTACGCTCACGCCTTCTTCGGCAAGTTTAAGCACAAGTTTCTGTATTTCAAGTTTGGTACCTACGTCGATACCTCTTGTAGGCTCATCTAAGATTAAGTAATCGGGGTGAGTAAGGAGCCATCTTGCAAGGATAACCTTCTGCTGGTTACCGCCGCTAAGTGAACCCACAGGGGTCTCGCGGCTTGCGGTCTTAATGTTTAATACCTTAATGTATTCGTCCGCAAATGCTTCCTGCTCGCTTCGGCTTATAGGCTTAAACATACCGTTCATAACCTGAAGCGCTAAGATGATGTTCTCGCGTACGCTTAATTCGGCGATAATACCGTCGCGCTTTCTGTCTTCCGCAAGGTATCCTATACCGTGCTTCATGGCATCGATGGGCTTTGTAACCTTAACCTGCTCGCCCTTTATCTTAACGGCGCCGCCTGTAACCTTGTCGGCACCAAATATTGCTCTGACGCTCTCGCTTCGGCCCGAACCAAGAAGTCCCGTGAAACCGTTAACCTCACCCTTTCTTATGGAGAAATCAAAGGGCTGTGCTTCACTGCTTGATAAGCCTTCAGCTTCATACAATACTTCATTGACAATTGTTTTCTTTTCTTCGGGATCTCCGAGGGTGCTTAACTCATCAAGGTCTTTACCCATCATCTTGGATACAAGCTCAACTCTCGGAAGCTTCTCAACCGGATACTCACCCACAAGCTCACCGTTACGAAGAACCGTTATCCTGTCGCTTACCTCGTACACCTGCTCTAAGAAGTGAGTTACGAATATAATACCTACGCCCTTGCTCTTTAAATCTCTCATAAGTTCAAAGAGCATGTTAACTTCCTTGTCATCAAGGGAAGATGTGGGCTCGTCCAAAATAAGGACCTTACACTGCATATCTACCGCACGCGCGATAGCAACCATCTGCTGAACAGCCAAAGAACAGTCGCCTAACTGCTGAGTGCTTCTGGCGGGAATTCCAAGTCCGCCGAGGATTTCGTCCGCGCGGGCTTCGCGTTCTTTGCGCTTAATCCATTCACCGCTCTCACGGCCTATGAACATATTCTCTGCCACAGTAAGGTTCGGGCACAGGGTTATCTCCTGATAAACCGTGCTGATACCTTTGTTCTGGGCATCCTGGGGAGATTTGATGGAGACGTTCTCGCCTTCAACCGTAATCACACCGCCGTCTTTTTGATAAACCCCGGTAAGTACCTTAATAAGGGTAGACTTACCTGCACCGTTCTCGCCCATAAGGGCATGGATTTCACCTTTTCTTAAGGTAAAGTCCACACCGTTAAGTGCCAAAACACCGGGGAACTTTTTATCTATGCCTTTCATCTGCAGTAAAATTTCTTCCTGCATTCTTTTTCCTCCCTAACCAAAACGCAGCCGGGCTGCTTTTATACAGCTCAGCTGCGCCATAATGGTTTCTACTGATTATTCACCTAAACCGTAGGTGTCGATGTCGCTCTGGGTAAGCTTCTTAGCGTCAAATCCCTTTTCTTCGTTGATAATCTTCTTGGATGAAGGGGTCTTGTTACCCTTAATAAGGTCGCTGATGATCTGAGCCTGGAAGGGGCTGCACTGTCCATCATAGTTCCACTTTCCTGCAAGGAGTTCTCTTAATGCCCACTTATTGCAGTCAAATCCCATAACGATAACGTCGCCGTCAACACCGTGGGTAATACCATGCTCGTCAAGAGCTGCAACTGCGCCCTTAGCCATACCATCGTTTTCAGCGTAGATTACGTTGAAGCTTGCGCCGCTGTTGATAACGGATTCAACGATGTTCTTAGCTTCTGCTTCGTCCCATGTAGCTGTCTGCTGAACAACCTTGTTCATCTTGCCTGATGCGAACTGAGCGTCTAATGCGCCGGTACGTCCGATCTGAGCGTCGGAGCCCATAGCACCCTGGATATGGATTACGTTGTACTCGGAAAGGTTCTGCTCAAGTAACCAGTTAACTGCGGTTTCGCCTTCTTTAGCCATGTCGGATACAACTGCTGCTTCGTAAAGGCTTTCGTCAACATCGATCATACGGTCGAAGAGATAAACCTTAATGCCGGCTTCCTTAGCCTTCTTTAAAACTTCGTCCCAGCCTGTTGTCTCAGCTGCGGAGATAAGAAGATAGTCAACGCCTTCTGTGATGAAGCCCTGAGCTGCCTGAAGCTGCTCATCGTTCTTAATGCTGTAAGCTGTCTTAAGCTCGTAGCCGTTCTCTGCTGAGAAAACTGCTTCCATATCCTTAACGTTAGCTTCACGATAACCGGACTCTGAAGGAGGGTTATTTACAACACCGACTTTGATGTTTCCACCCTTCTTGCCGCCGCCACACGCTGTAAGAACGCATGAAAGAACAAGTAATCCCACCAATAACAAAGATTTTAACTTTCTCATTTTTTGCTTTCCTCCTATTTTTAGGCCACCATTGGCCGTCTGCAATTACGATATCGTATTTGCGTAAGAAGGTAAATCAAGGTTCATTTTGAGTTGGTTGAAAATCATTTTGTGTTTTTGGCGGGATTTTCTATAAAAGTTAATTATTTTTTTATTCAGGTTGATTTTGATACTGTGCCCTGTAATCGGAGGGCGTCAGACCGGTATTTTTCTTAAATATATAGGAAAAATAATGCGCATCGTTGTAACCCACTTCCCTGGCAATCTGGGAGCTTTTGTCGGCAGTGGTGCGAAGAAGTTCCTTGGCCTTACTGAGGCGAAGATACATTAAGTACTCCGTAAAGGTCTGCCCGTTTTGCTGTGAGAATACGGTTGAGAAGCGGCTGTTACTCATGTTAACGGCCTTGGCCACATCCTGAAGCATGAGGTTTGGGTTCGTAAAATGGCTCGACATATAAAGCTTCGCTTCATTAATGATTGTGGGAGTTTTATCGTCTGCCACATCGCCCATCTCGCGGGTACCGAGTATTATTGCCTGATCGTCGGTACGCTCTACCAAAAGGTGCCTTATGTGTCTTGCGGCCTTAAAGCTTGTGTATATCTTCTCGGGCTCGCCCACGATGTCGCCGATACCTATTCGAATGTCCTTGCAGTCGGAGCGTTCAAGTTCGCGGGCCAATGATGTGGCAAAAGCATACGCTCTTTCTTCCGCATCTCCTGCGCTGTCGCCAAGGACTAAGAATCTCGTGCCGACTCTTCCGGGAGAGCCGAGTACCTTGCCGCCGCTGCTTTCTGCAAGAACCGCGGCCGCTTCCTGTCCTTTATCTGTGGGTGCAAAGGCTGCATCTATTACTGCGTAGTAAGGTGCGGGAACGGGACAGCCCATGTTTCTAAGCTGCTCCAACACCGGGCGCGCATCTTCCTCGGCCGCTTCGTCTGAGAAAAGGGAGCCGACGAGTTTTTCTTTGACAAACTTGCCACCGGTTTCCATGCGGGCTCTTAAGCTTGCGGCGTGCTCGAAGGTGTTTCGTTCCGCCTTAAGCTGGGCGCTGACCTTGTCAAGAACAGACTTTAATTCCTCCGCGTTTATGGGCTTTAATAAGTACTCGCGCACGCCTAACTGTATACACTGGCGCGCGTACTCAAATTCATCGTAACCGCTTAATACGATTATGCCTATCCAGGGCATCTGGGCGCGCAGTGTCCTGCAGAGCTCTATGCCGTCCATAAAGGGCATTTTAATGTCTGTGATTACGATGTCGGGATTGGTATCTCTTATCATTGGGAGCGCCATTTCCCCATCCGGCGCCTCTCCTACCAATACATACGGTGTCTCCTCCCACGGAAACGATTCCCTTATCCCCTCTCTGATAACAATTTCGTCATCAGCCAGAAATACTTTCATTCTCAAATATCTCCTCTCTCGTCCTAAGCGGCACCCTGAAACTTACCGTGGTGCCATCCTCACTGCTTTCTATCTGTAAGCCGTCCGTCTGATTGTAATACAGTCTAATTCGAAGGTTAACGTTGACAAGACCGAATCCTCCGCTTCCCCCAACGCTGACGGAAGGCTGTCCTTTCTTCATTTTTTCTTTGAGCTCTTTAAGCTGCTCGGGCGTCATGCCGGAGCCTGTGTCTCGCACGCTGAATGCAAGGTAGTTATCTTCAAGTCTCGCACTTACCTTTATGGTGCCGCCACCTCGCTTAATCTTAATTCCGTGATAGAGCGCATTTTCAACAAGTGGCTGCAAAAGAAGCTTTAATATATAGTAGTCACCAATCTCATCAGGAATATCAATTTCGTAATCCATGATGTCGCGGTAACGGGTCTGCTGGATGGTAAGATAGCCTTCGATGTGCTTTTTCTCCTGGCTGATGGGTATCCAGTCGGCGCCGGATGATAAGCTGATACGGAAGAAATTGCTGAGGGCGCTGGTAAGCTGAATTACCTCGTCCTTCTCGCCTGCTTCTGCTTTCCATACGATCGCATCGAGAGTGTTATATAGGAAGTGTGGGTTAATCTGGGCCTGAAGAGTACGAAGCTCAGCTTTTCTCAGGGTTTTGGCGTCCTGATTGCTCTTCTCAATCATGGTTTTTAAGCGGTCCGCCATAGTATTGACTTGGAGAGTCAAATTCCTGAGTTCCGTAACGTCGGTGTCTGCAAGGCGCTCATCGAGGGAGCCCTCGGCAATCTTGGCCGCCACCTCTTCGAGGCGTTCAATGGGCTGTCTTACGGAGGTTGCGGTTGCTTTAACCGAGCGATTCCTGTACCAGAGTGCTATGATGACTATCAGGATTTCCGCGATTGCCGTTACAAGGATAACGAGTCTCAGGCTTACGCTCATTCGGGCGGTAGACTCGATTTCTTGAGCAATGTAGTCGTTAAGCATACTGTCTACAAGAGTTGCTACACCTCTGACTTCTTCAAGTTCCTCTTCGCTCTGCACTACCGGAACATCGGCCTTCATGTTGTCACGTATTCTGTCTACGTAATTTTCAAGCGTCTGCATGGTTCTGCTTGCAACTATAAGGAAGAGTCTATTTTCTTGACCGGTTTGGTCAGTGATTTTTTCTATGGTATCGTTAACCGAATGAATAGATAAGTAGATGCCGCTTTCCTCAAAGGTTTCGCGGCCGCTTACGATGCTCCAGGCAGCTCCGGGAATGTCCTCAGTCACTACGGTCTTAAGACTTGCGATGGTACCCATTCTGGAAATGGAGCTATGGTACTTGGCAGCATAAAAGAGCATTAGAACAAGGCTGATGATAATAGGTATCACCAGCATAAGCACGAGCCTGTGACTTAGGTCGCTTATCTGCCCCAGAATACTTTTTTCTTTTTTAACCTTCCCCATACTCTATCCTTTCGCGCCTTGAGTTACTTAGGCGTCCGTTTAAGCTTAGTAACCTCTCGGTGCAATGGTAGATGTATCCATTTCGTCGCTGAATACTTCCTCCTCGGGGTGAATCAAAGCATCCACCGCTTCCCCGTTCTTAAGCTTAAGCACCGTCTCCATGAGAGCGCTTCCAAGCTTAGGGGTGCATTCAACTACGCAATTAATCTTGCCTTCTTTTAACACATTGATGGCTTCCTGGCCGCCATCGATTGATATGATGATTATATCCTGTCCCGGTACGAATTCCGCTTTCTCTATTTCAGGAAGCGCACCGAGCGTCATTTCGTCGTTGTGGCTGTATACGGCATCGATTTGATCGCCGTAGGTCTCTAAGAAATAGCGCATGCATTCCGCCCCGCGACTCTTAAGAAAGTCGCCGTCGATGCTTTCAAGCACTGTCATTCTCGGGTCATTTGCTATTGTATCGTAGAAGCCCGCCTGACGCTGTCTCATGGGTGTTGAATTCTCTGTGCCTGCAATCTCCACGATATTTACGTGGTCCATCTCGAGCGCATCGGCCTTTCTGATGAGGTACTCGGCTGCCATGACGCCTTCTTTGTAGAAGTCGGCACCGATGAGGCAGGTCGTGAGACCTTCTTTGGCCGTGTTAATGTCTCTGTCTACAAGTATGACGGGAATGCCCGCGTCCTTGGCCTCTTTAAGCACATTGTCCCAGCCTTCTTCCACTATCGGGGAGAAAGCGATAACATCAACTTTATACGCTATAAACCGCCTTATCGCGGCAATCTGATTCTCCTGCTTCTGGTTGGCATTCTCCATCATGAGGTTGATGCCGTACCTGTCGGCCTGCTCCTCAATATCGCGCGTATTGCCTATACGCCACGCACTTTCCGAACCAATCTGACTTACACCTAAGAGTATGCCGTCTTCCTTGGCCGGCTCCGCTTCCTTGCCACACCCCATAAACGACAGTGTAAGCATCAGCGCCAGCGCCATACTCCATATTTTCTTCTTAGTCATAACCCTCTCCTGTTTTGGTAACCCTGACTACGCTAACCATAACGTTTTACTATATGATATATGGATTTTGCGCGATGTTCAACAGAAACGTTGCGAATAGGCATACGAAAACGAGCGGCTTAGCTTATGTAAACCACTCGTTTTAGGTTCGGAAGATTCAATTCGCATGTTCCTGCGATTATTTTCTTTGTACTATATCATTTCGTCCCATTCGGACCTTTCAAAAATGTCCTTGTTGACTAAAATCGAAGAAATGTGCTTCCGGGGTCAACAAAATGCAGCGTGTTAGTTTACATAACTGCATCTTAAGCATTCTTTTTACGCCGTCGACGAAGGCAATTCCCCGCAAAGTATACTCTTTTCGCAAGAAAATGAAATCAAGCATTGACCCTACAGGTGCTTTTGCCCTGTTTTAGTCAACAAATCGATTTTTACGGCATCAAAACAGCCTCCGCCGGCCCTTAAATGCTACTTATTCTTAACGGCCACGGTGAATTTCTTAACCACATCGGCCATGTCTGACTCTATCAGTTCCATGCACCTACGCTTAAGGTCGTCCGGCACGCCAAAGAAAGCTTCTCCCATGGCCCCGGCAATTGCGGCAAGAGTGTCGGTATCGCCGCCGAGGGAAACTGCGTTACGCACCACGTCCTCGTAGGATGTGCCGTCAAAGAAACTGCGAAGCGCCTTGGGCAGCGCATCCATGCAGGATTCGTCATGATTATGGCGGGTGCGCATCTCATCTAAGGTTTCGGAATAATCATAGGCAAATTCTCTGTCCACGTAAGCCATTATTTCTTCCAAAGATGCCCCGGTGCGAGCCAGAAATACTACTGTTGCCGTGCACTCGGCACCCTTTAAGCCTTCGGGATGATTGTGGGTAACGTTAGCTGTTGCGCGGGCTACCTCGCGTGTTCTTCCTACAGTATCGTATAACCAGCCTGCGGCCGAAACGCGCATAGCAGAGCCGTTTCCGAAGCTTCCGTAAGGCTGAGGATTAGAGGCTCCGAGCCAGCCTCCGAAGCGCATGCCGTAGCCGGCAAAAGGATATCTGTTTCCCCACTTCTGCATAGATTCAACGCAAGCTGCTTCTATCTCAGCAGTCGGCGCATCTTTATCTAAGCTCATCAATGCCTCGGCAATCGCAACCGTCATAACGGAATCGTCGGTCCACGAGTCTTCTCTTGTAATAAGTTCGAAATCCTTGGTCTTGCCTCCGCGGTCAAACTCAAATCTGCTGCCTATTATATCTCCTAAAATTGCTCCGTACATAAATGGTGACCTCTCTTTGCTTAGTAAGTTTTCATCTGAAATAAGAATACAACATTCCAAAGCGTCAGGTGTCGCCTCGTAAGAGACTCCTTCCTACCGCCAAATACGCAAAAAGCAACAATCACCCCTCATAAGGATGACTGTTGCCTATAATTCATGCTTTAACAATTATCTCTTCAATTCAAAATCGCCCTTAAGATATGCCTTAAGCTTGCCGTCTACCTTGGTCTCCTTGCCGTTTACGTAGATGATAAAGGGCTTCTCGCCGTTTGCGTTCTGGGACGCACGATTGGCTGCGAGCATGTACGCGTATTCTTCCGCCTGAGTGTAGGACTCAAAGAAAGCGCATCTGTTGCCCATGGTCTCATCAGAAGTAATCCAGTATTCCTCAATCAGCACAAGATTGGGGTCCACCTGGCTAAGCTTCACAAACATGTCCATGGCTTCCTGTCTTACGAGTTTGAATTCTTTGTTAAGTGTAGAAAGTCTCATCTGTCACCTCGCTATGTGCAATAGGTTTCTATCGATAAAGATTATATCTACATTTTATTATATTTTAATTATACAATCAATTCACACAATTATTTTTGTTCCTGCTTTGTCCAAAGCACCTTGTACTTTAGTACCTTCTTAGGACATTCGTCGATGCAGGCGCCACACTGAATGCACTCGGAGCACTTGTGGTTGCGGCCTTCTTCCACCATAGTCTTCACATCAAGTCCCATGGGGCAGGCCTTTGTGCAGCGACCGCAGCCGATACAAGCAGATTTGTCGGCCTCCACGTGAAGCTGCGGAAGGTGCAGCCACCGTCCGATTGTACCGCCGATAATCATAAACGGCGCCATCCAGCATATGTAGTGGCAGGTCGCACGCTTACCGTGAATAATCGCAGGTGTAAAAAGAAGAAGTATGATTCCGTAATAGATTATGTACCCGTAAATCTCTGTAATCGAAATTCCGTGCTCAGTCATGAAAAAAGGATCGATGGTCATATCTCCCTTACCCATTACAAACGTTGCAATAACCGCGCCGATCCAGACTATCCAGATTACAAACTTAATCTTGTCGCGCCACCCCTGCTTCGCGGGCTTGTCCTTGACCATGCCTGCGCACTCCTGCAGGCCGCCCGCCGGACACAAATATCCGCACCACGCGCGCCCGAGAAACATCGATAACACGAGCATCGACACGAACACTATAAAACTGCCGTTAATGATATGCTCCGAAGCCGCCTGCATAATAAGCGCCGGCGAAAAATAATAAATCGTAATCGGAAACAATAAAAACGACACTATCAACAAACATTTTCTGACTTTCTGTCTCATCTCTCAATCCTCTCCTTCAGGAGTTTCCTTGCCTTCCCGCACCATTTAAGGTACGCCTCGTAAGTTTCCACGCCAAAAGAAACCGTGAGATAAAAATACACATGATCTTCTTCATCAAGTACTTTCTCAAGGTTGCTTTGGTAGAATTTAAGCATTTTCAAGTCTGCCGTAATCTTCTGTTCAAACACCTCTATGTTCTTGAGAGTAATCGACTTGTCTGCATTGCCTCCAAAGAACAGTTTAAGAAGTGTCTCGTATCTAAGCTCGTTGCTTGCCTTCTCTTCACTGAGCCATTCTTTCAAAGCTTTTCGCCCGGAATCGGTGATGCTGTATGCAATCTTCTCTCGCCCGGACTCTTCTGCCTTTTGGCCCGCTGTACCTGACTTGCCTGCACTTCTTACAACCAGTCCCTGCGCCTCCAGCTCCTTAAGTGTCGGATAAATATTTCCGAAGCTTCCTTTCCAAAAGAAACTTATCGCTCCGTCAATCTCCTTCTTGATATCGTAGCCTGTCAGGGACTCATGAGAAAGCAGTCCCAGAACTACCATGTCTATCTTCTTTTCTCTGGCCATTGTTGTCTCCTGTATGTATCATATTGTTATATCTGTTTGATATATTATCACCGTACGTTTTCTTTTGCAAGCACAAAATAAAAGCAGCCAAGCCTAAGCTTAACTGCCTTCAATCTGTAATACGTATTTGTATGCGCTCTCCCGGAGATTCTCCGCTCCAGAGGATTGTAAGTTCTATCACTTTTCCTTCCAATTGTATCCAAATATTCCCGAAGTAATCCACGGAAGCATCATCAAAATGTTCTTAAGTATAATTACTATCACCGGGCCTTCAAGGAAATGTGTGGCAAAATGGACTCTGAATGTCAGATATTTGGGAACATCATCAAGGAATAGCAGCACAATGCCGATTGCGCCTAAAATTATTAAGACTATCTTTATAATAAGCTTGGCGCGTTCGGATACCTTTAAGCCTGCGAAAAACGACCGCAAGTGAAGACCGATGTGAAACGACATGAGTACAAATGACCACCACGATACTCCCAGATGCAGTTTCATCGCCGTCATCACCGGAATCAATCCGTACAAAACCGGTACTGCGTAGGCGCTCATCGAAATACCTGTAAGTGCTGCAAGTGCAAAACTTATTAGTAGTAGGCAGTCTACCACCGTTATTACTGTTCTGTAGGCGGTGTACTTTCCTTTGAAAAGCGCAGTGTACCAGTGGCGGTTGAGTATGTGGTGAACTATCACAAGCACTGTCATGGCAATTCCGAGCCACTCGTGCCAGAAGTCGCCGGTTACCTGATAGGACATGAGGAACAGTAACATTATGGTTAAGATGATGTCGAGTGTTCTTTTTGCAAAAGTGTTCTTATTCATATTATTCAAGAGTTCCCAGCCATTTGCTTACTTCGTTCTCTGTGGCGCCGCCTTTGAAGCGTCTGCCCGCCTGCCAGTTGCCGGAGCCTGCGAGTTTCTCAAGGTTCTTGCCGCTCTGTCCAAGACTGCTGCTTCCGGATGTGCAGAAAGGAATCATGGTGATGCCGTCGAAGTTATAGTTTTCCACAAATGTATCCATAATGCGTGGCTCGATTGCCCACCAAATGGGGTAACCGATAAATATGCGGGTATAGCCCGTAAGATCAACCGGGTCGCTGCCTATCTCGGGGCGTGAAGCCGGGTCGTTCTGCTCTATTGTTGTACGGCTGTTCTTGTCGTTCCAGTTGAGGTCTTCGGTGGTGTATTCTACTGCAGGCTTGATTTCGTAAAGGTCTGCGCCGGTAAGGCTTGCAATCTTCTCGGCAACGTCTTTGGTGTTGCCGGTTGCGGAGAATACTACAACGAGCGTCTTCTCTTCAGTGGCCGGTTCGGCCGGTTCGGGCTCGGCAGGTTCGGCTTCTACGCTTGTAGAGGTAGTTCCTTTGTCCGTATCTGCGTCGTCTTCAGACTCATCATCATAATCAATGGCAGTAGGGTCAAAGCTCATGCTGTTGCGTGCGCTCACCGAAATCGTCACATCGTGAGCGGGCATGGTGAATTTCATGACATAGCCCTTCTTGTTGCTGTAATCTCGGCTTATCTTCACATCTTCGCTGTCGGCGGTGAAGGAGTAATCCGTGTCCGTTCCGATATACTCTGCAGGAAACGTGACCGTAACCTTTTCGCCTTCGGCATATGTCGTCTTGGCAGATTCAAGGCCGTAGCCTTTAAGATTCAGCTGATACTGAGGTTTCTTACTGCCACATCCGAACAAAAACATAAACGTTACCCCAAATAGTAATATTAATAACAATCTCTCTCTCATCTATACTCTCCCATTTCTTGTAAATTAATCCAATTATAGCGCAGTTTCCCACCTTATGCCACAAACAGCATACAAATGGTTGGGGCAGCCCTCAAAAAACCACCTCGCGCCACGACCACGATTCTTTCAATGCCGTATGCTTTACTGTACATTTCAAAAATTTATGATATAGTATAAGTTCGAAACAGTATGGAAGAGAGGCTATAAATGGCTTTATCCTTATCAGACTTTACAAAATTTAACAATATAGTTGTGCAGTGCCACGACAATCCCGATGCGGATGCGCTTGCGAGCGGATATGCGCTGACTAAGTACTTAAGGGCGCAGGGCAAGGACGTGCGCTTTGTCTACGGCGGCAAGTTTCCTATTCAGAAGGCGAATCTTCTGCTTATGACCGAGCGCCTTGAGATTCCCGCGGAGTACGTGACTTCGATAGACAAGCCGGAATTGCTCATTACGGTTGACTGTCAGTACAAAGAGAGTAATGTAACTTACTTCCCTGCCGACAACGTTGCGGTAATCGATCACCATCAGGTGTCTTCCGAACTTCCCGCAATGTCTGATGTTCGAAGTGCTTACGGTTCCTGCTCCACCATCATGTACGAGCTTTTGTCCAAAGAAAACGTGGACATCAACTCCGACATCAACGTCTCCACGGCACTCTACTATGGGCTTATGACCGACACCGGCGGATTTGCGGAGATATCGCACCCTGCGGACAAGGACTTAAGAGACTTTGCCAAGTTCAAGGTCGATGACATCCTTATGTTTAAAAATTCCAACCTTTCAAGGGAGGAATTAAGCATAGCCGGCGACGCGCTTAACTGCGCAAGGTACAATAACGAATACCGCTACGGTATCATCGAGGCAGCTCCCTGCGATCCCAATATCCTTGGCATCATAAGCGACATGTTCCTCGAGGTAAGCGGAGTCGATACCTGCCTTGTGTACAGCATTCTGCCTTTTGGCGTTAAGCTTTCGGTAAGAAGCTGCATCAAGGAAGTAAGAGCCGGGGAACTTGCCCAGTATCTTGCGGAAGGTATGGGCGGTGGCGGCGGTCACATGTACAAAGCCGGCGGTCTCATGAAGAAAGACCTCTTGGAAAAAGCAAACATTCCTTATGATAAGGAAGCGCTTGATAAATATATCGATGACCGAATGAGTCAATACTTTAAAGACTCCGAAATCATCTATGCTTCAGACCATCACGAGGACATCAGCAAGCTTGCTCATTACCTCAAAAAGCCCGTATCCGTGGGCTATGTCGAGGCTTCGAAGTTTGCCAAGCCCGGCAGTAAGATTACCATCAGAACCTTAGAGGGCGACGTTGATGTTAAGGTTGAAAAGGACCTCTATATCATCATCGGTGTCGAAGGCGAGATTTATCCCTGCACCGGCGAACGCTTCAAGCGTTCTTATAAGAAGCTTTCAGTCCCGTATGTATACCCCGGCGAATATCATCCTACGGTAATTGACATGGAGGACGGCGCGCGTATCTCGCTGCTTCCCTTCGCCAAGAGCTGCCTCTCCTGCAGCACCAGCGGTGTATACGCAAGAGAATTGACTAACAGAGTCAAGGTCTTCACGGCCTGGGACAAGCACAAGTATTACCTCGGCACTCCCGGCGACTACCTTGCGGTCAGAGCCGACGATACTTCCGATGTATACGTAATCAACAGAGAAATCTTTTATAAGACATATACTCCCGCAGAGGATTAATCCCGGGATTATTAAGCAATACAAGCAGTAAGGAAATACAATTTATGAAGTACAATGCATTTATCAGTTACAGGCACGCTCCTCTCGACATGGAGATTGCCAAGAAAGTCCACACGGGTCTTGAGACCTACAAGATTCCCAAGTCAGTTCAGAAACGCCTCGGCATCAAAAAGATTGAGCGCGTCTTCCGCGACCAGGAAGAGCTCCCCATCGGAAGCAACTTAAGCGACAACATCGGTGAAGCGCTCAAAGAATCCGAGCATCTCATAGTAATCTGCTCCCCCAGAACTCCCGAGTCCGAGTGGGTTCGCAAGGAAATCGAAACCTTTATAAAGCTTCACGGTCGTGAAAACGTTCTCGCAGTCTTAGTTGAAGGTGAACCCAATGAAAGCTTTCCCGACCTTTTACTTAATGATGAAAACGGTAACCCCGTTGAGCCCCTCGCCGCTGATGTAAGAGGTGAAACGGCCGGAGAACGCAACAAGAAATTTAAGACCGAAATTCTTCGTCTCGTAGCCCCCGTCATCGGTTGTAACTACGACGATTTAAGACAGCGCCACAGAGAGCGTATCGTAAGACGTACCGTCTCCCTGGTATCTGCGGCTGCCGGAATTATTGCGATTGCCGGTATAGCGTTTGGCCTGTACCACGCCAATGTTGCTGACAAGATGACCACTCTCGCCAATGAAAAAGCAGAGCTTGCGGACGAAAAGACGCAGCTTGCCGATGAAATTCTTGAAGAATACAAGTTAAAGCAGGAGAACCAGTCCCGCTTCTTTGCCAAAGAAGCCCTGTCTCTTGCGTCCGAAGGTAACAGAAAAGACGCTGCCCTCGTAGCTATCGCAGGTCTTCCCGGCCCCGACAACGAACGCCCTTACGTACCGGACGCCGAATACGCTTTAAGCCAGGTTCTTCACGCTTACGACATCGGCGAAGATATGGCCTATGACAGAGTTCTTGAGCATGACCTTACTCCTTCGGATGAAAAGCTAAGCACCGACAGGAAACACCTTTTAACAAGAGATAACGGTTACAACGTATACGTATGGGACACCGAGACCTGGGAACTTGTTTTAAAGGTAACTCCCGAAGTAGGTAAGAATAATTACCTTGAAAAGGTTAAAGATGTTTTTGCCGATTCAGACGGCTTATATATTTTGTCGGAGTATTCTTTAAGCAAGTACTCCTTCGCAGGTGCCAAGATATTCAGTTTTGAGACCGAAAATTACATAGACGGTTTCGCTATCAGCGCCGAGAGAGGAAGAGGTTATCTCCTTATAGATAATTCCGTCGTGACCGTTAACCTTTCAAAGGGCACGGAGATAAGCACCATAGAGTTTCCCGTTGACGGTTCGGTTTACTCGCAAATCGATATAAGCCGCGATGAGGAGTATCTTCTTTTTACATACAAGAAGGACGATACCGAAAGAATTGATATAGCTTCCTACAACATTGATAAGAACGTTTTCAATTTAACCAGGCTGTCCGACGATTATGTGTTGGAGTACTGCTACACCGCACTCGGCAACCTCGCGGTTCTCTCCTGCAACCAGGATTTCGTAATGACCGGTGTCAAAAAAATATATTTGGACGTCGTTAATCCTCAGACCGGCCGAATCATGTGGTCAAGGGAGGTTCCCTGCTCCATTCGCTCTACCGCGACCTTTGATTTAAAGATTAAAGCTCATACATACGAGTCATATACAGACGAATCCGTCTCGGAAATAGTTATTGCCGTGGAAGCCGAAGCCTTTACTTTTAACGAACTTACCAGCAAGCTTGTTACTTCCATGAATCTTCCCGGCGACACTGTCACGCTTGACTTAAGAAGAGACAACGCAGTCGGCTTTGTAAGCGACGACAACGGACGCATTTACACCATAAACTTCCATGAAGGCACCATTTATAAGGACAACACCATTGATGTCAACTCTTCCATAAGGCAGCTTATTATCATGGACGGTGTTTTGGCAGTTCGTTCGGCATATTCATCTGTAGTTCAGATTATGAAGTACCATACCGCCGGCGACCTTACGGAAATTGCGGATTATGTAGATTATTTTGCCACTCTTAAGACCGCGCCCCTTGGTTCTGACTACTTTGTTACCAGGCGGAACAGTGACGACAATTACCTGGTAATATCCAAGGACGGTAAGCTTGTTTCCGAAGTTGAACTAGACAGCACTTACACCATTCTCGATGGTTTCCGCGGCGACAATGTTCTTCTGTTCTCATATGAAGCCATGTACACAGTAGATTCTTTAACAGGCAAGGTTGATAAAGCTACATATACGGAAATGGGCTCAGGCGATGAGAAATTATTCCACGGCTATATATCAGAAAACGGTAAATATGCGGTAATATGGGACAATCGCCACATTTCGGTTATTGACACAGAGCAAAAGAAAGTCATACTTGATTCCGAAAGTTCCGCTTCCATCAACAACGCTGTCGTAACAGAGGATGGTAAAACGGTATTCGTATCGGCTTCCGATATGAACCTTATCAAGCTTGATGTTGCCACCAAAGATGAAATGCTCTATGACAACGATGCCCTTCGCCAGGTTTCCGATGCTTACAGCCTCGGTTTCATTGCCGCAAGTCACGACGGCAAGGCTGTAGCCATGTCTTGTATGGACGGTAAGCTTCGCGTCCTCAATGCGGCAGACGGTTCGGTAATCGATGAGGTTCCTTTTTATGCAAGATCTCACTGTGCTATTTACTTTATGCCCGATGATAAGAATATTCTTCTGCAGGGTGATGATTTGAAAGCTTCAATCCGCAATATCGAGGATAAGACCTATACCAATTCATTTAACCCTACTTTTGAGCTAAAGCGTCCCACTAATGCGGGCGACGGCTACATAGCAGTATGTGATGCCACTGCCCTGTATTTCCTGGAAACAGAAACCTATGGCCTGTGCGCTTCCGTCCTTTATGGCTGTGCTTATATCCCTTCGGAGAAGTCGTTTATCATTTCTTCTTCCCGCAAGCTTTATAGGACCGCCTACAAGGACTACAAAGCCCTTATAGAGGAAGCCGGCAGACAATTCCCCGGGGCTGAACTTACGGACGAAGAAAAGGTTAAATACAATATCGATTAAGGCATATAAAAAGGGCGGTGCACCAAACGGTGCATCGCCCTTAATTTATGCCTGTCTCTATGCGGCAGCGCCTTCGTCCGCGCCACCTTCATTCTCTTTAATGTACTTCGACCACTTGATAAGTCCGTAAGTGGTGTTGGTAAGATAACCAATCTTGTACACAAGAAGTATCCACTGACCGGAAATGATGTTTACGATGGTCTCAACAATGATATATAAGTACCAGGTCCACCAGGATTCTCTGGATCTAAAGAACATGAGGATTCCGTCTATAATGCTCATGATACTAAGGCACGCATCCATGTACGCGATAACCTTGATGAGCGTATCGTTTGAATAAAAGTCTGTCTCCGGACTGAATCTTGCAACAAGATAACCGATACCGAGTGTCCATACGATGGTAAGTACGAAGATAAGCACGGTCTGCCAGGTCTTAAGCTTTCTTACAACTGTAACGTTCTCGTCCTTCTTGTCCTTGAAACGTCTCCACTGGAAGAATCCGAGCGTGTGAGCGGGAATCCAGTAAAACATCGCAACCGCCATGGATGCAAATCTCGTACGAAGGATAATCATTGTGGTAATCTCGATTATCTCAACGAGATTGTAAATGAGGAACGCCCATTTATTCTGCTTGGAAAATAAAAGTTCACAGAAGAGTCCGATTAAAACATCGAAAACATATAAAATCGTAATTACTACACCGCTTACTCCGTTGGCATCATCCTCGGGAAGAATAATCGCCATTACAACGGTAAGTATAAACATCGAAAGCATCCAAAGCTTTTCGTAAGTGCTGAAATATTTCTTGGCACGCAAAAGAAAGCTCTCCTTCTTGCCTGCGCTTGCTTCATTGGTATTCATAATATTAAATTCCTTTCAATCCGTTAAATTAAATTAAGTTAAGTTTGGAAAGAGCTGCCATAATGGACAGTTTTCCTGTTTCATAGGTTAATCCGCCCTGCATAAATACGGTATAAGGCTCCACAACGGGTCCGTCGCAGGTAAGCTCAATGGTAGAACCCTGAGCAAAGCAACCCGCAGACATAATCTCATTGTGAGGATATCCCGGCATTTCGCAAGGTACAGACTCGTACAAGGAATCAACCGGCGAAACGGACTGAAGGGTACTGCAGAAAAGTACCTGTGCTTCCTCCGATTCGAAGTTGAATCTCTGAATGATATCGCTTCTCTTCTCGGAGTACTTGGGCACGACCTCCTTGACACCCATCTTTTCAAGCATATAGCTTGTAAAAGCAGCCACCTTAAGAGCGTTGGCAACTGTATGAGGTGCCAGGAACAAACCTTTTAAAAATTTCATGTTCTGGTTGTAATTGGCTCCCAGGTACTTGCCCATACCGGGGGAAGTAAGACGGTCTGCCACCTGCTCTATAAGGTGAGCCTTACCTGCCACGTAACCACCGGAAGTAGCCACGCCTCCGCCCAGATTGTGCATAAGGGAACCTGCCATGATATCAACACCCACTTCGGTAGGCTCCTTGGTCTCTACAAGCTCACCGTAGCAGTTATCGCACATAATAATAATGTTCTCATCGATGCTCTTAACAAGAGAGCATACCTTCTCCATCTGCTCGATGGAAATACCGCGTCTTAACGTATAACAGCAGGAACGCTGAATCTCAACAAGCGTTACGTCGCCCTTCTTAAGGCGCTCCGCAATCTTGTCATAATCAAAATCATCGTTAACAAGCGCAATTTCCTCGTACTTAACACCGTTACGCATAAGTGAAAGAGGGCTGTCGCCTCTTGTACCCATAATCTCCTGAAGGGGATCGTAAGGTGTACCCGAAATTGCAATCATGGTATCACCGGGATGGAGCAATCCCGAAAGTGTAAGCCAAATCGCATTGGTACCCGACATAATCTGAGCGCGCACTAGCGCATCCTCAGCACCGAGAGCCTCCGCGAAGACCTTCTCTATCTTGTCTCTTGCCTCGTCAAAGAAAGCGTATCCGTTAACCTCCTGAAAGTCCTGATAAGCCACTCCGTTCTCAAGGAATGCCTCCAATACCTTCTTGGAGTTATGAAACGCGGTCCTGTCAATCGCCTCAAAATAAGGCTTACACTCACGTTCCGCCTCCTCGGCAAGTCTTTCAATTTCTGCACTGAATTCTAACTTACTCATCAACATATCCTCTGCGCCGCCCGAAGGCACGCATCTACACGCAAGCAAATTGCCTGCTATTAAAATGCCGTGGGTTATTATAACCCATATTCTTTTTTTTGCCAACTATCGGTATTGTACAAAAGAAAGAACAATTCCGAAAAGAAAACGGGAGCCGCCCGGGGCCCCCGCCATATATCACTTTATTTGTTCAGATGAAGTATCAGCCTTCCCTCGCCCTTAGCGTTCTGGTGCTGACTTGCAAGAAGGGCTTCCTCGATAATCTGCGTGCAGGAAGTAGATACCACGCGGTCTTTGTGATTCTTCCTAAGCTCTTCGATTGTGATGCCGAAGGAATCTGCCATGTTAAGGTAATGGAAGTGCTGAAGGCCCAAGGTATACACCTTTTCTTCGTCCATGGGCTCGCCGCCGAAGTTAAACTTAAGGAACGAATGCGTCTTCTGATCGTACTCAACCTCGAGACCCTGCGAAAGCTGGTAAAACTCTGTATGCTCGCCGTCAAAAGCAGCATCTCGAAGCATATGCTTAATCATCGACTTAAACTGTGCACCGGTGACATATACCATGTGAACGGAGTCATCGTAAGGGAAACACTCGCGAAGGTCGCCCTTGGTAACTACGGGACCGAGCTTCTCATTACGGATACTGCCGGAACCAAGCAGGAAAATATCAAGTCCCAGTGAATCCTGCAATACATCGCTGAACAAATCGCCAAGCTCTGTCTCACGATATCTGTCGGGATGGGTAAGCTCGCGCACAAACTTCGTAATAATCTGTCCGTACTTGGCATCCGTGCGTGACTTGTAAGAAGCGATAACCTCCTCGATAGAAGTATCACGCGGGCACATGTTGGCATTAATCGGCACAGGAGTCCACTTAAATGAATCGATACAGTTATTGTCGGTGTCGACCATAATGTCGAATCGTCCGATCTGGTCGGTACCGGTACCTGCCTGAACAATCGGTATACCGTTAACAATTGCGGGCTCCGTAAGGAACGTATGCGAATGTCCGCCGATAATAACATCAACACCCCAAGCGGGATCGAGTATCTCGGCAAGCTTCTTGTCTTCTTCAAAGCCGATATGGGTAAGAAGAACCGTGAAGTCAATATCCGTCGCATTGTACGTATTACAGATTCTTCCGATTTCCTCGGCCGCATCTTCAATGCTTACGAACGTACCGATAAGGCCGTCGGTCTTACACTGCGCAAGAACCGCCTCTGTAAGGATTCCTATAAAAAGAATCTTCATCCCGCCGCGCTCAAGCACGATACAAGGATCGAACAATCTCGCATGATTGGTCTGAATGTGTAAGTTCGCATTAACAATCGGGAAGTCCGCACATTTTTCCAGGAAAAGAAGATGTGCAACACCGTAATCCACCTCGTGGTTACCAAGCGTAACTACGTCGGGGGCCAGCATATTCATAATCTGAATGGTGGAAATTCCCTGAAATTCGGAATCGATGATGGAGCCTCTGAACATATCTCCGGCGATTGCGTAGATAACGTTTTCTTCTTCCGTACGAACCTTGTTGATATAGCCTGACAATAAAGACACTCCTCCCACCAGACTGCTTTCGATATCCTCTACCAGGAAATCTCCGTGCATGTCGTTGGAATGAAGGAGTGTAAGCTTCTTCAAGTTCTTCATAAATTTGTATCCCTCCAAATTCTCCTCAAAGTATCAATATTTTACCAAAAAAGCTTTCACGCGTGCAATAACCGTTTGGGTAGTCTTACGACGGCGGACGGCACACTTTCTTTGCCGCGCAAAAAAGAACCCCGCTCATAGGAAGCAAGGTTCTTTAGGAAAGAAGATAGAAAAAAAGATTTACAGCCGTTTTAATACTGCTTCGCTTACATCAAGCTTGGGCGTAGGCATGGGAGTCTGAGCGCCGTAACCTATATCGATGTAGGTTACCAGTCTGATGTAATCAGGAAGATCGAAGGCTTTCTTAAGCTCATCGTGAAGCACTTCCCTGAATGTAAGCCATACACCCGCAAGTCCCACCGCGTGCACTGCAAGTGCGACATTCTCCATAGCCGCACCCGCATCGAGCAAGCGATTTCTGAAAGGAGTGAAATTATTGGCTTCGTAGCAGCGCATATCCTGGCAAAGGACTATATGTACGGGTCCGCCGGGTATATTACCGAGTTTAAACAGGCCAGGGGTTGTTTTTTCTTTGACCACTACGAATCTTGTGGCCTGCACGTTACAGCCGTGAGGTGCGGCAAGGCCTGCATTTAAAATCTTATCGATTAATTCATCGGGAACATCTTTGTCTTCCCAGGCTCTTACGGAGCGACGTTCATTTACAACCGTAAAGAAATTGTCCGTAAGTTCGGGAGTTATGGGCTTAGGGGTAAATGGAGTTAAGTCAATCTCCTCGCCCTTACTTAACTTTTCTGCGGATTCAAGCAGGAACTCATACTGCTTGTACTCAGGAAGGCTGTGGGAAAGCCCGCGCTTGTTCCAGGCATCCACATAAAGCTTTGTAATCTCAGCCTGCTTAATGTTGAAAGGCTTCTTGTCAAAAGCAGCCCTGTATAACTGCTGCTCAAGGGTATGGTGCACGCGCTCTCTCGCTCTGGCTCTGAACTCTGTCTCGTCAAGCTTAACGAGGTCGTCAAGTGTGAGCGAGTTTATGTACTGCGCTGCTTCTTTTATATCGTCCATGGACTGATAATCCATGGCTGTGTCGTGAAAATCCTTAACGCTCATGTACATCCTCCTTAAATAAAGTATTCTGCTTCTTTGAATTCTGCGCCGCGGCTGATGTCGGCTATTATCTGCGCCGAAATCTTGATGATTTCATCATCCGTACGGCTTCTGGGCTGTTTGGTCTTAATTACGTATTCTTCCTGAATACGACCGGGTCTTGGAGTCAAAAGAATGACTCTGTCGGACAAAAGTACCGCTTCACTGATATCGTGTGTTACGAATAAAACAGTTTTCTTTTCCGTCTGATGTATCCTTATAAGCTCCTCTTGAAGGGTGGAACGGGTAAGGTGGTCTACGGCACTGAAGGGCTCGTCCATCAATGTTACCTTCGGGTTCATGATAAGAGTTCTTGCAATGCCGGCTCTCTGCCTCATACCGCCTGAAAGCTGTGAAGGGTACTTGTCGGCAAAGTCCTTAAGACCCATTAAGTCTAAGTACTTGTCGATTCGTTTCTTTTGCTCTTCTTTGGGAACCTTGGCGATTTCCATGCCGTAAGCCATGTTCTTTCTGACGGTTCTCCAGGGGAACAATGCCGCACTCTGGAATACTACTCCGATGTCTCTGCCCGGACCTGTTATGGGCTTTTCGTCTAAGTATACGTTTCCCGACGTTGCAGGCTGAAGTCCCGCAACAATTTCAAGGAGTGTGCTTTTGCCGCATCCTGAGGGTCCTACTATGCTTACGAATTCTCCGTCGTTAATGGTAAGATTTATATTGTTTAATGCAGTTACGTTATTACCGTCGGCGTCTTCGTATATTTTGCCGACATTTTCTATCCTGATTGAAGGCATTGATTATTCCTCCGTAATTGCTTATTTCTTGTCGGGATCCTTAAGACCGAGTTCCTCTGCTGCTTTAAGAGCAAATTCATTGGTGTAGGTTTCTGCCGTATTGATGTCTCCTTCAAGCCAGCCGTACTGCTTTAAATACTCAATAGTATTGTTAACGGTAACTTCAGGAATTACGGGATAGTCGCTCCATACGTCGATTTCGGCAAGAACTGCGGTTCTAAAGATTTCAGGGTCGGTGTTCATGTACTGAGCGCCCCATGCGATGAAGTCGTCAAATCTGTTGTTCTTAACGTCTTCGTGTACCTTGTAGTAAGCTGTGATGAACTTCTGAAGTGCTTCGGGCTTGTTTTCGATGGAATCGTTGGCTGCAATAAGAGCACCTGTATAGTAATCGGGAATGTAGTCCCATGCTCTGCCGAGAATCTTACCGTCGCCGTTTGCCTCAGCAAGTGCAGCGAAGGGATTGTGAATGATGGTTGCGTCAACTTCGCCTACCGTAAGAGTTGCATAAGCGGACTGACCTACGCCGTTAGCTACAAGCTCTACCTCATCCTGGCTGATACCTGCGGATTCAAGCATCTTAAGTACGGAAAGTCTCATGCCGCCGCTTGCGCCGGCTGTTCCGATTGTCTTGCCCTTTAAGTCTTCAAGACCGTTGATATCTTTGTTGCCGATAAGCCAGTAGCAGCCTTTGTATCTCCACATGTTACCTACAAGCTTAGCGGGGATACCGCCTGAGATAGCGGGGATGTAAGAACTGGGGTCACCGTCTGCGATATCAAGCTCGCCTCTTGAAATAAGTGCCAAAACTTCCTGGATGGAGCTCCAGTCAACAACTGTAAGGTCAAGGCCTTCTGCCTCATAAAGGCCCTTGTCAAGTGCATATCTGTCTACGATTGATGTCATACCGCCTGCGGTAAATCCTACCGTAAGTTTCACAGGCTCAGCGCTCTCTGTCTCCTCTGCGCCTGCCGGCTCAACTGCATTTGGTGTGTTCTCTTCGCCTGCTACGGTAACGGATCTGTTACCCTCGTCTGTCTTGCCGCAGCCTGTTAATCCGGCTATGGCTAAAACTCCTGTTAATAAAAGTGCAATCAGTTTCTTTTTCATTGTTTGTCTGTCTCCCTTATGTGTAATTTCTATTTATACCTTTCGCCATTTGTGGCAGGTTAAATATTCAAGCAGTTTAAAAAATTTTACAAAAAGCACCGACATAACCGTGACCAAAATCACCAGGAAAAAAAGGCGCTTTGTATTTAAAAAATTCTGTGACTCCGCAAGCAGGTATCCTATTCCTGCTTTGGCCGACTGCATTTCGGAGAATACCACGCCGGTCATTGCCGTTGCCGCCGAAAGCTTTAAGCCTGTAAATATTGAGGTAAGTGCAAAAGGAAGCACCACTTTGAATACAGTCTTCACTCGTCCCGTTTCAAAGACTCTCGCGACTTTTATGTATTCATCGCTTACCTGCTTGGCTCCGCCCACCGTGTTAAACAGTACCGTGAATACGGTAAAAAGAAAGATGAGCACGAGCTTTGACTTAAATCCTATGCCAAACCACAATATAAGAAGCGGAAGAATCGCTACCTTCGGGACTGCCATGATGGCCGAACAGAACGCCGACATGAATTCTTCTACTTTCGGGAAAAGCGTCCACAGTAGGCCTACCGCTATTCCCGTAACCGCTCCGAGCGCGTATCCGGCAAGTACTTCTTCAAGACTTATAAGTAAGTGCGGAAGAAGTGTTCCGTCCTTGATTATCTTCACCCCTTCTTTAAAGATGTCTGTCGGAGCCGCAAGGAAAACGGGGCTTATCCACTTTTTCTTAACCGCTATCTCCATATAGACTAAAAGGGCTATGACGAATACTATCTGAGCGATTGTGATTCCTGTAATCTTTTTTCTTTTCTTCTTGGTGGGGAGTGTCTTACGCTCCTCTTCAAGCACCGCAGTTTCATCGCTTGCCATATGTGTATTCTCCTTTTTTCACTTCTTCTTTCTCGAAGTAATTTCTCAGGCACGCGGTTCCGTGAGTGATAACGTTCTGGGTTATCTTCTGTGATTCGCGACCGGTAAATACTTCGGTTGTTGTGGTGTCGATTACATCGCAGTAGAAAGGTGCGAGTTCTTGAAACCATGGATTCTCGGGAATGTACTTACGCCAAACTTCTGCGTACGGACAGTGGTTCTCGCCCCATTCCTTAATCCATCCGTCAAAGGGAATATCCACGACCTTCATGAAATCTTCGTGAGTAAGGTCCGTAAGTCCCAGCGCCTTGGCTTTCTCCTTCATCTGAAGCGCCCTGTCTTCACCAAGTTCAAACACTATTGTCTGAATCAGGATTTTGGCTTTCTCGAGACCGAAGTTCTCATATAAGGTCTTGCTTAAGTGAAAATAAAGCATTGCGAAGTGCCTTGCAGCCTTTCTAATCTGGTCGACCTCCCTTGCTCTGTCGACGGTTCCTTCAATCGGTGTTTTCTCAGTTGCCATAGTCAATCTCCTCAGTCTTGTTGAATTGCTCAACGTATTCTATGTATTCTTCTTTGTTCTTAAATTTGGGCTTGTATTCGCTCTTAACCTTCTTGGCAAGAGAAGCGTCGCCCTTTAAAAGTCTGTAGGCAAATATTGCAAAAAGCTTGGCTGTAAGTACATATGCCGTGTCCTTATCGACAATATCGAAATCTGCCTGATGAAAGCCTCCGTTTACGCCGCCCGTCTGAAAGCTTAATACCGGCTGAAGATGCTGAAGGTCGCCTACATCCGAAGATGCGCTTGAATGCTTATCAGGATCGGCTGCCTTGTAATTGCCGTTTGTTATTTCGTTAATCGCATCTTCAAGTTCTTCGGGAAGTACCACCGGAAGTGAAGGAAGATATCCCGGAACCGTTTCGATTGTAAGCTTGGCGCCAAGTGCAAGGGCTCCTGCCTTAAAGCTTCTGTCGGTCTTGTATGCCGCATCTAAGAAGGCTTCGTTGGTCTTGGCTCTTATCAGAGTTTCCACAACCGCTTCATCGGGAACTACATTGGTAATGCTTCCGCCCTTTGTAAGAATCGGGTGAACTCTTACCGCGTCCTCATCTCTGAAGGTGTCTCTCTGAAGCCCCAGTGCATTAAGTCCGAGGGTTGCCGCCGATAAAGCGTTTATGCCTTTCTCGGGTGCGGCTGCCGCGTGTGAGGCTTTACCCTTAATTCTGTAAATCTTTGAGACAAATCCGTTGGAGCTCCCGGTTCCAATGCCGTTGCCCGTTTCCTTGGAGTGGTGAGCAAGTGAAGCATCTATGTCGTCAAAAGCACCTATTCTTATGAGCTCTCCCTTGCCGCCGCCGTAGCGAATCTTTCCTTGCCTCTTAAGTTCATTCTTAAAATCCACTTCGCCGTATTCCTCGGCAGGAACTGCGAAGAAAACTAACTGTCCGTTTAATTCTTTCTTAATCTCCTCATCCGAAAGAGCAAGTGCCGCACCGATGATTCCCGCAAGCTGTGCGTGATGTCCACAGCAGTGAGCTCCTTCGGTCTCGGGATTGTAGTACTTATGCCCCGGAATTCTTAAGGAATCAAGTTCACCGATGAGTGCCAGCGAAAAGTTGTCTTTCTTGTCCTGATTTAAGTACCCCTTGACGCCGGTGATTGCGAGTCCGTCTTCGGTTCTTTCCAGATGCTTGTCGAAGATTTCTTTGACCTTGCCGGCGGTTCTGAATTCCTTGTAACCAAGCTCGCCGTGAGTGTAAATGTCATCGGCAAAAGAAATTATCTCGTCACGTTTTGAATCGATTATTTCAAGTATTTTCTTCTCAATGCTGTCCATTCTTTTTCTCCGTTTCCGTAAATTTGTGTAACAAAAAAGGCAGCCGTCATATCGACAGCTGCCTGTAAGTAGTTGCAATAATACTTATAGTTCTAGGCGCGTTTTCGACATGACAAATTAACCATATGACGCATCATCATACAGCAACACATACACATGCACATATCGAATACGTTCTGTGAATATGTCTTCTTCATGTCGTTTCTGCTCCTTTCACCTTTTATCTACTCGCCTACTGGTTTAGTAGGTTGTAGAGATAATATCATGCTCAAAAATAAATTGCAAGTACTTTTTTAAAAAAAATTATTTTCCTTCGCGAGCAAGCTTAAATACACGGTTTAGCTCGTCTATAAGGTCATTGACGCCTTCAATGCCGACGGAAAGTCTTAAGAGGCGATCGTTGATACCGTTCTTCTCTCTGAGTGCCTCTGGCACCTCCGCATGCGTTTGGGTAAGAGGATAAGTGATAAGTGTCTCCGTTCCGCCAAGGCTCTCGGCAAAATAGAAAAGCTCCACATTCTTAAGTATCGAAGCCGCCATCTCCTTGGATTCAACTTCAAAAGAAATCATTGCGCCGGCGCCTCTGGCCTGGCGTTTCATAATATCGTATCCGGGATGCGTAGGAAGTCCGGGATACAGAACCTTTTTCACGCAATCCTGCTTTGTAAGCCACTCCGCTATTGCCTGAGCATTCTCCGCCGCACGCTGCATTCTTACCGCAAGCGTCCTGATACCCCTTATGAGAAGCCAGCTGTCAAAAGGTGACAACGCCGCACCGACAGTGGTAGAGAGGTATCTAAGTCTCTTATCGAGCTCCGCGTCCTTAACTACCAGGAATCCTCCTATGGTATCATGATGCCCTCCAAGATACTTCGTACCGCTGTGCACCACCACATCCGCACCGAGATTGAGCGGATTCTGGAAATAGGGCGAAAGAAAAGTATTGTCCACAACAAACAACGCACCATGCCTCTTTGTCGCAATGGCAAGCGCCCTAATGTCGATAATGTGCATCATGGGATTGGTGGGTGTCTCGACATAAACAGCCTTTGTATTCTCTTTAAATAACGGCTCAATATCCTCCTGCGACAAATCTGCCACAGTGAATGTAAGTCCGTTCTTCTTAGCTATAACATCAAATATTCTTACCGAACCGCCGTACAAATCTTCATCGACGATAATATTGTCGCCGGGCTTAAATATTTCTAAAAGCGTTCCGATTGCAGACATTCCGCTGGAAAAAGCAAGCGCGCCGTAACCGTTCTCAAGGTCCGCCACTATGCTCTCAAGCTGCTGCCTGGTGGGATTGCTCTGCCTTGTGTAGTCAAAGCCTGTGCTCTCTCCAAGCCCTCTGTGCGAGAATGTCGCGGTCTGATATATGGGGAAACTAATAGAGTTGTACTTATCGCAGATGCTTAAGTCCATACCCTGGCACTTGGTCTCGAGGCTTACGTTCCATCTGTCTTTGTGATCTATTGCCATGATTACCTTCCCCCTTTCTTATGGATGCTTACCGCATCGCGCAGACTCTCCAGTGCAGTCCTCAAAAATTCTCTCGTGCAGGCTATATTGAATCTTTCAAACAGTTCAAAGCCTTTTCCGAAGATTCCGCCTTCATCAAGCCAGAGCTTTGCTCCGTCAAGAACAATACTGCGCATTTCTTCCCGAGTTGATGCCACTCTCGAAAAGTCTACCCATACAAGATATGTGCCCTCGGGGCGAATGAGACGCAGCCCGGGTATTTCTTTGGCAAAAAATTGACTCATATAGTCAAGATTGCCTTCAAGGTATGCAAGAAGCTCATCAAGATACTCTCCGCCCAGCTCGTATGCCGCTTCGGTTGCGGTAATGCCAAGGGTGTTGGCCTGGCTGTAGCCGGCCGCTGCTTTTTCTTTTCTGAAAGCAAGTCTTAAGCGCTTGTTCGGTATCTGAATATTGGCAAGCTGCAATCCCGCAAGGTTAAATGTCTTGCCGGGTGATGTGCAGACTATAGCATTGTCGGTGTATTTCTCATCAAGCGACAGGAAGGAAGTGAATGTCACGCCTTTGTATATAAAGTCGCAGTGTATCTCGTCGGACATTACTATCACGTCATTCTTAAGGCAGATATCCGCTATTCTGGTAAGTTCTTCGCGAGTGTAGACTCTTCCCACGGGGTTGTGGGGATTGCACAGCACAAAAAGCTTTACCGCGGGGTCCGACGCTTTTTTCTCAAAGTCTTCAAAATCTATTTCGTAGTGACCGTTTCTTTCGCTAAGGTTGCTGCTTACCACAACTCTGCCGTTGTCTTCAATGGTCTCGCGAAAAGGATAATATACAGGCTCGCATATAAGCACCTTTTCGCCTTTTTCGCTGAAAGCACGAATCGCCGCCGCTATTGCAAATACCACTCCCGGTGTAAGGGTGTTGGCCTCTTCGAGAAAGTCCGTCCCGTATCTTTCCTTAAACCACTGCCCCAAAACTCGGTAATAAGAATCTCCGGGCTCGGTGTATCCGAATATTCCGTGGTCTGTTCTGTCTTTAATTCTTGCCAAAATCTCCTTAGGAAGGGGAAAGTCCATGTCTGCAACCCACATCGGCATCAGATCCGACCGTCCCATCCGCTTAAGTCCGTAATCGTACTTAAGGCTTCCTGTATTATGCCTGTCAGGCACATTGTCAAAATCGTATTTGCCCATGTTGCAAACTCCTTTCTTAAGATGATGTAATGTCAGTATGATAATTCCTATTACCTACTATGTCAATAGGTTATTTGTAACAAAATAAATCATCGGATTTCTTAATGATGAAATCCGAGATTGTATGCGGTCGCCAAATGTCTGATTGCGCAAGCACATCAGCCGCTTGGCTCGTCGCCTAACAAAAAAGACGGAAACTTGGGCTCTCACCCTGCGTCTCCGCCTTCTCTATAATAAACCACTTCATGCTTTATTATCGGTCGCCTTCGAATAAACCTCTTTGGTTTATTCCGGCTCAATACAAAATACTATGGAATTCTATACGTAAACTTCCATATATCCCTTCATCTTGGTGATATCGTAGTGCTCGATTCTGCCAAGGTTAGAGTCATAGCCGATACCGTCAAAGTATACAAGGTAGTGGCTGTAGCGACCCATCTTCTCAAGGATGACACAGCACTTGGGAAGAGTTACGCCCTCACGGCCGTTTGTGTAGATAATCTCTTCGGAATGGTCGATACCAAAGTAGTTAAGGGCATTGATAATCTTGTCCATGGTAGCCTGCCACTCGCCGCAGTGCATAACGTTAATTGCATCATCAAGAGTGATGCCCGCAAGCATTGCAACACATGACTGTCCGCATAAGCCGTCATGGGGCTGAATTACAACATCGATACCGTCAATCTTTCTAATCGGGTTAGAGGTGCTGTAAGGGCTCTCCTTGGCACTTGACTGGGTAACTCTGAAGGTGATGGGATACTCTTCACCGATTTTAAAGGTCTTTAAAGTCTCTGCAGATACGGGAATGCTGTATACGCCGTTACCCTCGGGAATAAGGTTACATACGAAAACGCTCTCGCCAAGTTTAACCTTAACAGGCACGTCTCCTTCTTTCTTACAAATTTCCCATACGTTAAAGGGAATCTTGATAATTCCGCCGTTTTCCGTCTTGTCAATGGCGGAGATAAAACTATACTTCATACTGTTTCCTCACACATATCCTAATTTCTCTTAAGAATTATTAAACCAATTGTGAGGTCGAATGTCAACAGCCTAGACTCTCTTGTAATTCTTGGAGTAAATAATCATGCACACTACGCTGCACACTGCCGCGATAGCCACCACATATACTCCGGAGCCCCCAAAAGAAAATGCCTTTTCCCCAAGAGTTGCCTGAAATGTGAAAGCATTCTTAACCGCATCCACAAATGCACCGTTATCAAGTCCGCCGATTTTACCGTTCATGTGGTCAAGAATTCCGTTAAGCATAACGTTTCTGAACATTACGGTTACGTGGCTTGCGGGGAAGATATTACAAAAGGTCTTAACGCCTACAGAGAACTCTGAAATCGGAATGTATGCGCCGATTACAAAGCCGGAGGCTGCTGCCAGAATACCGTAGAAAGCAGCGCTTGCAGATGTACTTCTGAAGAAAGTAACCACTACCATAAAGAACGCTGTTGCCGAAACCGAACCCAAGAATACAAGTCCGTATGCAAGGGCAATGTCACCTACGCTCATATAAATGTCGCCGTTAAACTTAATAATCATAAGGCCTGCGGTAAGAATGATTGAAGTCATGATGAAAGCGCAAATCGCAGATGACACATAGTAAGAAGCCGCAATCTGTGCGCGTCTTATGGGTGTGGTAAGCACATCGTCCTCAACTCTTGTCTCTCTGTCTTTAACAAAAATGCTTGCACAGCTGTAAGAGATTGTAATAAGCGCGGAACCCATGATACCTGTAAGCAGGAAGCCGTTTGCAAACATCTCTATGTCGCCTTCGGTAATAAAGCTTTCAAGCCCCTTAGCCGCATCAGTTAAACTGTTTACGAATGTACCCTTGATGAATAACAGGTAGAGCACAAACACTATAATCGACGTAAGCAGCGAGAATATAACTGCGTGAATGTCCTTAAAATATACCAGCATGTTTCTTTTGATAATACCCATAAATCCTCTCATTATTTCTCTATCTCCCTTCCTGTTAAGTTCAAAAATACGTCGTCCATTGAGCCCTTTAAGATTTCAAAGTCTTTAACCTTGTCGCTATGCTCATAAGCGAATTTAAGTAAATCGTCGCCGTCCTGCACTATGTACTTGTCGCCGTCATATGAGACAGCCCCCTCGTCCTTGAATGCCGCCTTTAAGAGTGCGGTATTCTCAGCCGTTTCGTCTGTATACCAGATGAGGCGCTTCGATGAGTACTTGCTCTTAAGATTGGCCGGTGTGTCGTCGCAGAGAATCTTGCCGTGATCAAGAATTATTACTCTGTCCGCCACATCCGTTTCCTCCATGTAGTGAGTGGTAAGAAATACGGTCATCTTGTGGTTCTTGTTTAAATCCTTTATATAGTCCCACACCTGCTTTCTGGTCTTTGGATCAAGGCCCGTCGTAGGCTCGTCGAGGAAAAGAATCTCGGGCTTATGAATCAAAGCTCTTACGATGTCGACTCTTCGTCTCTGTCCCCCCGAAAGCTTGTCGTAGCGTCTGTTTAAAAGCTCGCTTATGTTGAGGGAAGCGTCGAATTCTTCTATTCTTGCGGCGATTTCCTTCTTCGAAAGTCCGTAGTAGCTGCCTCTTGAGTAAAGGTTTTCTTTGACCGTCAGCACATTATCGAGTACGGAGCCTTGAAATACCACGCCGATTTTTTCTCTTATCTTGTCGTCTTCGCTTCCAAGCTTGTATCCGCAGATGTTTACGTCACCGGAAGTTTTCTGAAGTATTGTGCAGAGCATGTTGATGGTGGTTGACTTGCCCGCGCCGTTTTCTCCGAGGAATGCGAAGAGCTCGCCTTCTTTAACGTCAAAAGAAATTCCCTTGACTGCCGGAAAGTCTTTGTAGTTTTTGTATAAGTCTTTAACTTCTATTGCGTTCATGTTTTTCTCCCTTTCGTTTCTTGTCATGCTCAATCATACAAAACGCCTGCGGATAAAGGAAGATATGTTGCCGTAAGATGCAAAAAACGATTACTGAGTTGCAAAAAACAGACCCCTTCACTACGAAAGAGGTCTGTTCTGAGCCTATTCTATGTGCAATTTCTATTCGAGGTCGCGAATGTCGTTAAGGGCTTCGTTGATTTCTTTTTCATCCATCTTGGTAAAGTAGCCGGTAGCGAACCATACAAAACCATAGATTACGAAGAACCCGAGGCTTACGCCTATAAAGCCGTAGAGGTTACTGTACCACTTGAATATGTATCCGCAAAACGATACGGCAGCGTAAAGCATCAGACAATGAAATACTACCCTGACTATAAGCTGCTTGATGGTAAGCTTGTCAAGATTTGTAAGCACCAGTGTCGCAAGAGCTCCCAAAAATCCGCAGAAGACAAACGACATCGGCTGGTACCAGTCAAAGGTTATGGTGTTTTCACCAAGAAAATGGTCTATTACACCTCCGGTGCCCACAAGCACCAATATGCCAAAAGAAATACAAACGCCCTGAAACAAAATAAGTTTAAGTGTCTTCATGTCAAATCGAGCCTCCTTTTAATCTCTTTGACATAGCTGCGCGCAATTATCAGTTTCTCTCCGTTTAGAAGCTCGGCCTCCATACGGCCCGAAAAGTCCGAGGCGATGCTCTGAATCTTACGAAGGTTGATAATGGATGCCTTCGCGCATCTTGCGAAGTATCCGCCGAGCATTTCTTCAAGCTCGTATAAACGGTACTTGCACTCAAAGCACTCGTCTTTGGAGTATACAAAGGTTTTCTTGTCTACGGATTCAATATAGTAAATACGGGTTTTGTTAAGAAGAATATTGGAACCGCCTTTAACTACGGGAAGGCACCCGTTATTCCCCATTAGTATGTCCATAGCGCTTTTAACGCTTTCGGTCATTTCGGTAGCTTTGATGAGAGCACATTCCTGTGATGCATCGGCCACCTGTTCAAAATCTACACGCATTATTACCCCTCAGTGCATATGATTGTAATTAGATATTAGCACATAAAAATCGGAGGCGACAAGTATCGCCTCCGAAATTGCTATGTTTATTCGTAAATCGGCTCGAAATCGTCCGAAGGATGGCCACATACGGGACAGGTATAATTACCGGGAAGCTCGGCTCCCTGATATACATATCCGCAGATTTTGCAGCGCCAGCCGACTATTTTCCGCTCCTGTACGGGAGCTGCGGCGGGCTTAGGCTTAACCTTGGACTGATAGTCTGCGTAAGTAAGAGGATTCTTACCGCTTACTAACTCTGCGTCATCTACCGTTGCGATAAAGAGCGTATGACTGCCAAGATCCAAGCTGTCTACAACCGTCGCACTGATGAATGCGGTGGTGTGGTCTGCAAGGTAGTAAAGACCTTTGGCGTCAGTCTTTAAATTCTGTCCCGCCATCTTATCTACGTCGCGACCCGACTGCATGCCGAAGTGCTTGATAAGGTCGAAAGTTGTAGTCTCATCAAGAAGACTCAATGTGAATACGCCGCTCTTCTTAATAAGATCGCAGGTGTAATTGGTGTTAATGCAGGCAATCGCAATTCTGGTGGGATTGGATGCTACCTGAATGGCGGTGTTGGTAATACAGCCGTTAGACTTACCGTCTGCCGTTGTCGAAAGCATAAATACACCGTAAGAAAGTTTGTAGAGCGCAGTGTTGTCCATAATATTCCCTCCTCTGCATGAGTAAATTACATTAAAAGTTGTCTGACTATTTAATTATAATCAATTTATTGTCAGGTAGCAATGTTTATTTAATATGTAGTGCCCTCGGTGTATAATAGTTCTTAATGGAGGAATCATATGTTTAAGATTTTAGTGGTCGAAGATGACAAAGAACTTCTTTCGCTGTTTAAGCATGTTTTGATTAAAAACGGTTATGATGCGGTGGGCGCCTGTAACGGTCGCGAGGCACTCTCTGCTTTGGACAATGAATACTTTGACATGATTATTTCAGACATTATGATGCCTGAAATGGATGGTTATGAACTTGTGCGCGAGCTTCGTGAATCCGGTAACTCCATACCCGTCATGATGATTACGGCCAAGGATGCTTTTGACGATATGCGGCTTGGATTCTTGTCAGGCACCGACGATTATATGGTTAAGCCCATAAATACCAATGAAATGATACTTCGCGTGGGTGCTTTGTTAAGACGTGCTCAGATGATTAATGACAGGAAACTCACTTTCGGAGATACTGTGCTTGACTGCGATTCTTTTACCGTTACGCAGGCGGGTGACAGCCAGGTGTTACCGCAGAAGGAATTCATGCTGCTTTATAAGATGGCTTCCTATCCCGGCAAGATTTTCACACGCCGTCAGCTTATGGACGATATCTGGGGATACGATTCCGACTCCGATACACACACCGTTGACGTACATATTAACAGACTTCGCGAGCGTTTCCGCGACAACAAGGATTTAAGCATAGTAACCATGCGAGGCGTTGGCTATAAGGTAGTGAAGCTATGAAAAAGTTAAAAGAAAGATTTAATCTAAGAGTTCAATTTACCATAATCATCATCATCACGATGGCGATTTCCATCGGAGGTACATATGCCGTATTGTGGTTACTTGACAGGTTTTTTAACTACACGCTTGTGATATCGCCTGTTCTGTGGGTCCTTGTAATCGGCCTTACTACCGGGGGAACGATTTCAAACTTCATAGGCACTCGCTTTCTTGACCCCACAACTCAGCTTGGCAAGTCGCTTAAGAAGGTTGCGGAGGGCGATTTTAATGTAACTTTGGATACAACCTCCACCCATCCTATGGTCAAGGATATTTACGATAATTTTAACGTAATGACACAGGAGCTTCGTAATACCGAGTTACTTAAGACCGATTTTGTGTCAAGTGTGTCACATGAGTTTAAAACCCCCCTCGGAGCGATAGAAGGCTATGCGATGTTGCTTCAGGATACGGACTCGGTTACGCCTGAGCAGCAGGACTGCATCGACAAGATTCTTTACAATACCAAACGTTTGTCGGGGCTTATCGGAAATGTTCTTTTGCTCTCAAAGGTTGACAATCAGGTGCTTCCCTCGGCCAAGGAACGCTTCTCTCTCGATGAACAGATTCGTCAGTGCATTATTGCATCGGAGCCTTTGTGGGCCGCCAAGAATATTGAATTTGATGTGGATCTTGAGGAAATCAATTATGTTGGCAACGAAGAACTGTTAAGCCATGTGTGGAACAATCTTATCGGCAATGCAATAAAGTTTGACCCGGAGGGCGGGCTTGTGCGGATTCGGGCCTGCTCGGTAAATGGCAGCATTACCGTTACCGTTGAGGATTCGGGCCCGGGTATTCCTGTCGAGTCGCTGTCTCATATCTTCGATAAGTTCTACCAGGCAGATACTTCCAGAATGCATGAAGGAAGCGGCTTGGGGCTGTCACTGGTTAA
>JAFYDI010000094.1 GCA_017544835.1 Lachnospiraceae bacterium
ACAGTATATGCCTCAGAATTACGAGGATATGCTTGATATGGATATGACGCCCGTTGACTACCTCGACAAATCCGGTGACAAAGAAGAACGCACGCGCATACGTACATATCTCGGCGCCCTTAAGTATACTGCTGAGGAGATGGATCATCCTATTCGTGCGTTGTCAGGCGGACAGAAGGCGAAGGTGTTCCTGCTTAAGATGAGTTTGTCAGATGCCAACGTCTTGATACTTGACGAGCCCACGCGTAATTTTTCGCCGCTGTCGGGTCCCGTAATCCGAGGAATTTTGAAGGATTTCCCCGGCGCAATCATCAGCATCTCACACGATCGAAAGTACATAAGCGAGGTGTGCGACGTGGTTTATGAGCTTACCGAAGATGGATTAATGGAGAAAGAAAACATATGAAGATAGAGTATAGGGATTTATGCATCAGGAATGCCGAGGCGCGAGACTGCGAGCAGCTCGCGGCGTGGTGGAACGACGGTGCGGTCATGGACCACGCCGGGTTCCCACTGGGCCTCGGCACTACCGCCGCGGTAGTCCGCGGCGAAATCGCCGATGATAGCGACGATACGCGTCGTCGCCTTATCATCGAGCTTGCCGGCGCGCCAATCGGCGAGATGAGCTACTCTAACTTAGGCGGCGGCACCGCCGAGCTTGGCATTAAAATCTGCGATTTTACCAAGCAGGAACGCGGCCTGGGCCGCGCCGCCCTAAGCATGCTCATCTCCGCGCTCTTCGCGCGCGGCTACACCCGCATCATCTTAGACACCAATCTTAAAAACTTAAGAGCCCAGCACGTCTACGAGCTTCTTGGCTTTAAAAAGTTAAGAATCAATAAAGATTCCTGGACCAATCAGCTCGGAGAACTCCAGTCCTCCGTTGACTATGAGCTGACTCCGGAGAATTTTGTAAATTATGCGAAAGATTAATAATATCTTCAGATTATTCTTTGGCCGACGTTAAATACTTAATGTCATACTACTCACTGTACATTGATGAGAGAGGAGACAAAAGGTTATGGAGAAAGATTCTTTTGCACAAAATGTTAAGGAGCAGTACAAAAAGTCAGACAATCTGGAGACGCGTATATCGCTTCACGAAAAGTACTCGGTTGATAACGGTGGCTTTGACAGAATGATTGTTTCAAGCTACGATTGGGCACCGGGCGCCAAAGTCCTTGAAATAGGCTGCGGCACAGGCGACTTCTGGATAGGCAGGCAAGATCTTATAGATACCTGCTCCGAGTTTATACTTGCAGACTTTTCCGAGGGTATGATTGATAAATCCCGCGAGAATTTGAAAGGCATGCATGGCATCAAATATATGGTTTGCGACATTCAGAATCTTCCTTTCGAGGATGCTTCTTTTGACGTTGTAATCGCCAACATGATGCTTTATCACGTACCCGATTTGGAACTCGCACTTTCCGAAGTAAAGCGTGTGCTCAAGCAAGGCGGCACCTTCTATGCCGCAACTTACGGCGAGAAAAATATCATGCCCTTCGTGCATAATCTTTTAAGAGAATACATGCAGGCGCCTGCATGTAACCGTCATTTCATGCTCGAAAACGGTTGGGAGCCCCTTCGCAGATTCTTTAATGATGTGCGACTCAACAAATACAGCGACAAGCTCTTAATTATGGACATGAACGACCTTGCGGACTACGTGCAGTCATTAACCGGCACATCGCAAATTGTCGGAGTCTCCCGCGAGACGATGCTTAAAGTCTTTACCGAAAACTGCGTGGACGGCGTCCTCACCATTCCCAAGGAATACGGAATGTTCATAGGGAGGGCGTAGCATGTATCCTACCAGAGAAGAGGCAGCAGTTTTGTTAAAAGAAGCCGCATCCCGCAATCCCGGTCCCTGGGAAGCCCACAGCTTATGCGTAGCCCACTGCGCCGAGGCCATCGCCGCCCGTTCCGGCATGGACGCCGACAAAGCCTACGTGCTCGGCCTCCTTCACGACATCGGAAGGCGTTTCGGAATATTCCACCTAAGGCACGTGTATGAGGGATACAAATATATGATGAGTCTTGGGTATGACGAGGCTGCGAAGATTTGCCTTACACATTCTTTTTCCGAAGGAAGCGGCATAGAGGATTACGTAGGCAACCACGATACTTCCGAAGAAGAAACCGCAGAGCTGATTGAAATGCTCGCGGACACAGAATTCGGTGACTACGACAAACTCATCCACCTCTGCGACGCCTGCGGCGCCGCCACCGGAGTCGCGCACCTCGAAGACCGCATGGGCGACGTCAAAGCCCGCTACGGCGACTACCCCCTCGCCAAGTGGAACTACAACTTTGAATTAAAAGGCTACTTCGAAATGAAGATGGGCATGGACTTATACGAAGCCGTAGATATGGACAACTATCAGCCGGCATACAGCTAATAACAAGGCGGAAGCTTGAGAGCTTCCGCCTTTAAACTTGCAGTTTATTCACTGCAATTCTCCCCAATGATATATTTATAGTGGAATTTAATTCGTATGCAGATGGGGAGAACAATTTTGAGCGAATCTCTACTTTACAAAGACCTTGGACAATTGACCAAAGACAAGAGCAGATGGGAAGAGAGCATTCCTTATGTAGCGGGGCTTCTTTCGCATGAATCCGTCAAAATACAGGCGAAGGCTCTCTGGCTGCTTGGCGAGATGGGACTTGAATATCCTTCGGCGGTAGGGAAAAGCGTTGAGACAATAGCTTCTTTTTGGGAAAGTTCGGAGCCATTGTTACGAGAGCGCGCTATCAACGCCCTCGGCAGAATCGGGCGCGCTGACTATTCTTTGATAGAGCCCTATTGGAGCGGTCTGTTTTCTTTTGCAACTGATGAAGAGCCTAAAGTGAGACTCAGCTTTATCTGGGCCTCCGAGAACATTGCCACGAACACTCCCGATATCTATGAGAATCATATGCCGGTATTCGCAGAGCTTCTTGCTGACTCCGATGACAAAGTCCGCATGGAAGCTCCCGAAATCTTCCGAGTTCTCGGCAAGCGCCGACCCGAGTTTGTAAGACCTTATCTTGAACTGTTACAACATGTATCTGAGTCGGACGGCAATTCTGTCGTAAGAATTCACTCTCTTGGAGCGATTAAGGCGACTATTAAGCAATTACAGACGCCTTAAGCAATACTTTTCCCCACACCTCACGCATTGAGGCGTGAAACTTATCTCAATATGAAAAATAGTTGCTAATTGGGATAATAATACCCATGCGAGCACGGAGTTATGTAAACCACTTATCCCAATACGGAAAAACACCTCAAACTGCGATAAAAAAAGCCCAAAAACTTATCCCAATTTTGAATTATTTTCATATTGGGATAGCCTTCGCAATTATTTGCGAAAGGGGTGCCCGTAATTTATCTCAGTTTGAACATAAATTTCGTATTGGGATAGAGGTAATACAAACCATGTCTATTTTCCTTTCCCTGGGCTATAATATGATAGAGGCGGAATAAACCCAAGGGGTTTATTCGAAGCCGACCGATAATAAAACACGAAGTGGTTTATTATAGAGTCGGGATAAGCCAAAGGGGCTTATTATCGATTATCATCACAATCAACTACATCACAAGGCAGTATAAACATGGACAAAACAAGCAAATTAATCACATATCTTCTTTTGGCAATATGTGTCGCACTTCCGTTCCTAATAGCGCTATTGTCGCGGCTCATTGCGAAGGCATCCGCGGACAGAAACGGACATGGCATCGATGGGGTGGGAGCCGCTTTGCTAACCGCAACGTTCATCAGAATAATGCAGATAATAGGCTATGTCGCTTATCTGGCGCTTTGGATATACAGCATTGTCCGCATATTTAAACTTGGCATGCCCAAATGGTTTATCATAATACCGCTTATACCCATCGCCCTGGCTGCCATCCTGAATATGGCACATTCCGCCCAAATCAGAAAGGCACGAGAAGCATACACCGCCGAAACGTATATTCAGGAAGTGCTGGCAAAGAAAGAGAAGTACACGTTTACAACGGCTGACGGCGATACGGCAATATACGCATACGGCTACATCATTACAGATGTCGTAAGTGACCTTTGGTCGCAAAAATATCGATACAATATGGATTGGCAAGAACGAAAAGCCATAGCTGACCAAGCGATTCCGATGCTTATGAAAGACTTGGAATCTGAAACCCTATGCTACACAAAAATGTGGGCACCGGACGGAAAGAAGGATGGTAAGCAGTATAAAACCACCATGGAATACTGGAACTATGAGCCGGCCACAGATACATTGACAGTAAAGTTCAGTCACAAAGCGGAGCCGGATGTTTTTGTGAATAAGTGGGCGGATGCTGAATAGAACCGGACAAATGCTTTCCTATTCTGTAATTCTACAAACTCCCATGGCAAAAGAAATAATGCTTGACATAATACTCATTTAGGTATACTATTCAATAAAACTACATAGCAGCACATTAAACCGCCTTAAGTTTCGCGGAGGGTGCATTTAGGGGCAGCTTATTTGCACCTTAAAGGGGTACAACGGGCGGCGGGGTGCGCTATAATTAGTTCATAAGTCAGGACGACACAAACAATTACCTGAGAAATGAGAGTTACCTATAAAGGAGGATTTAACATGGGTTTTTTAGATGATTTAACCAAGACAATTGCCAAGAGCGGCGCTGCAGTTGCCGAGAAGGCTAAGGACGTTTCGGAAATCGCTTCCGCAACCGCAACAATGGAAAAAGAAAAACTTGCACTTGAAAAGCTCTACAACGAACTTGGCAAGAAGATGTATGAAAACTACAAGGAAGACCTTATCGCCAAGGTTCCCGAGCTTGTTGAAAAGATTGATGCAAGCGTTAACAAGATTGCAGACGCTAAGATCAATATCAATGAAAAGAAAGGAAACCGCACCTGCCCTTCCTGCGGTAAGGAACTTGTAAAGAACTCATCCTTTTGTCCCTCATGCGGAAGAAAAGTCACAAGAGCCAATGCAGCGTTCTGCCCCGCATGCGGCAAAGAGGTTTCTAAGAGCAGCGCATTTTGCCCTGCTTGCGGCGCCGGCCTTCCTAAAGCCGAACAGCCGAAAGAAGAAGCACCCGAAAACCCCTACGGCGAAGGCTGATAAGTCTCAAAAAAAGAACGATTAGCCCCGGCTAATCAATAGATTTATTTAAATAAGAATGATACAATAAAGTTGTCGTGTTATGTACGGCAACTTTATTTGTTTGGCACCGTTTTTGTGAGCCGAAAGGACATTAATATGATAGGACTCATCGTAGCATATACAAAGAACCGGGTTATAGGTAACAAAGGTCAGATTCCCTGGAGGATTAAGGGCGAGCAGAGACGATTTAAGGAGCTTACCACAGGTAATGTGGTGATAATGGGAAGACGTTCCTATGATGAAATAGGTCGTCCCCTTCCGAACAGGTTTACTATTGTAGTTTCCAAGACTGCCAATTACGAGGCGGAGAATTGCGTAACTGTTCCAAGCCTTACCGAGGCAATCGAATATGCCGGGAAGAATCGCCCCGGCGAGAATATTTATTTGTCCGGCGGCGCAGGCATTTACAAAGAAGGCTTACCTCTTGCGGACAAGCTCTTCATAACGGAGATTGACTTAGAAATCGAGGGAGACACCCTTTTCCCCGAATTCGACAAGTCTCAATACACCAGAATCGTGGACGAGGAAGTAGACGGAGAAATTCCCTACAAATACGTAACTTATATCAAGAAGGCTCCACAAAAGCCGAGGAAGAAACAAATACGGAGGACTATTGAGCCGGAATAAGCCGCAAGCGCTTATTCGAAGGCGACCGATAATAAAGCACGAAGAGGTTTATTATAGTAAATGAATAACGAGTTAACCAGAAAAGATATAGAAGACATGGAGAAAGAAATCGAGTACAGAAAGTGTGTAGTGCGCCCCGAGTTACTCGAACATGTCAAAGAAGCCAGATCTCTCGGCGACTTAAGTGAGAACTTTGAATATTACGCGGCCAAGAAAGAGAAGAATAAGAACGAAAGCCGCATCAGATACTTAGAGAGAATGATAAGAACCGCTCAGGTCCTTGACGATGAGTCGGGTGACGATGAAGTGGGTATCAATAAGACTATCACCGTCTATGTCGAAGAAGACGACGTAGAGGAAGTTTATAAGATTGTTACGACTGTAAGAGAGGACTCTCTTCACGGCCTTGTCAGCAACGAATCTCCCATGGGCAGAGCACTTATGGGCCATAAGGTGGGTGACAGAGTTGAGATTAGCGTAAGCAAGGATTATTCCTACTTTGTAACCATCAGAAAGATTGACAATTCCACTATAGATGAAGCAGGGGAGCTTAGGAATTTTTAATGGAATCGATTACGATAGACAAGATTAAGGGTCCGGTGGACGTACGAGGAAACGTTCCCGGCTCAAAGAGCATACTAGCAAGGGCGATGGTATTTGCCGCACTTTCCGACGGAAAGTGTGTTATTCAGAATGCCGCACTTGTTGAGGACAGCAGAGTTATGATGAATGCCTTAAGAGACTTGGGCTTTCAGGTTTATTACAACGCAAGTCTTAAGGTTATAAGAGTATACGGCAAGAACGGAGATATTCCGCGCAAGGAAGCGACCGTCTATGTAGGAAGTGCCGGAACTGCGGCAAGATTCTTGACTTCAATGCTTGCCTGCTCCGACGGTACTTATACGGTCAACGCATCACCTCAGCTGTGCGCGCGTCCCATGGCAGGCTTGTTATCCGCACTTAAAACCCTTGGTGTCAAAATAAAATGCCTTGGCAAAGAAGGACATCTCCCGATTAAAATTGTTGGAAGAAAACCTCGCCTCGGAGTGCCGATAAACCTTAACATTGACGCATCCGAGAGTACTCAGTTTGTAAGCGGAATGCTTATGACACTCGGCTGTTTACCAAATCAGTCAACGATTACTGCGGCGGGTAAGACCCACAATTCTTACATAGACATGACCATCAGCGTGGCCAAGCTTTTTGGCTGCAACATTATAAAAGACGGCAACACATATAAAGTTAGCGGTACCGGTTCTTACAGAAGTGCCGACGTTGAAGCGGAGCCCGATGTGTCATCGGCATGCTACCTTTATTCGGTACCGATGCTGTTAGGCGGTAAGGCGACAGTTGACGGAGTTATGGCCTCTTCAATTCAGGGCGATATGCAGTTTCTTAAATTGATGGAGACTATGGGCGCCAAGATTGTAACCGGCGAAGACGGACAGATAAGTCTTGTGAATGACAAGGGCAATCTTCCGAAAGGCGACCTGACCATCGATATGGCTGATTTCTCGGACCAGGTTGCCACTGTGGCGGTTCTTGCTTCGGTAAGAAAGGGTAATACTAAGATTACCAACATAGGTCATATCAAGAAACAGGAATCCAACAGAGTACTGACTGTCTGCGATAACCTTGAAGAGTGCGGTATCAAGTGTAACCGCGGCAAGGACTACATAGTCATAGAAGGCGGCACCGCTAAGGGCGGAGTTATCGACCCTCACAGAGATCACCGCATAGCCATGGCATTTTCAATCCTCGGTCTTTATACCGGCAAGATGACCATCAAGGACTGCGGATGCGTAGACAAGTCTTTCGTAGGCTTCTACGATGAACTTGCCAAGATTGCCGAGGCACATACCGAGTCATGAAATACGAAAACATTGTCAAAGCCAAATTTTTAGCGCGTCCCAACCGTTTTGAGGCAGACGTTGACTTAAACGGTCAAATAGAGCGTGTACATGTTAAGAACACCGGCAGATGCAAGGAACTGCTTATTAAAGGTGCCGAAGTCTGGCTCACCGCTCCCGGCACTCCCGGACGCAAGACCACCTACGACCTTGTAGCGGTCAGGAAACCATCCACAGGTGTTCTTTTTAACATAGACAGCCAAGCCCCCAATAAAGTGGTCAAAGAATGGCTGGCTACGCAAGGCTTCGATAAAGTAATCCCCGAGCACACTTACGGCAGTTCTCGCATAGATTTCTATATGGAGAGAGAAACGGCTCAAGGCACCAAGCGCTTTCTTATGGAGGTTAAGGGCTGTACGCTTGAAATCGACGGCACCGGATATTTCCCCGATGCACCCACCGAGAGAGGCGTTAAGCATATCCGTGAACTCATCGGAGCAAGAGAAGCGGGCTATGAAGCAATTCTTGCTTTTGTCATTCAGATGGAAGGCGTAAATCGCGTACTTGCACACGTTACGACACATCCGGAATTCGGCGAGGCCATGGAAGATGCGAGAAAAGCGGGAGTAAAGGTACTGTTTCTCACCACGAAAGTCCGCCCGGATACGCTTATGATAGACGAGGAGATATTTGAATAGACGCAGGATAAAGCGTTTTGTTTTGAAATAATAACGTTTTATTGCTAAATATTCGGATATCTGTCATCGTTATTCCAAATTAGTAACAGAACACAGAGCGACAACCCTCACATGGGCTGTCGCTTTTTTGATACGTTCTCTCTAAAATGTGCGACTTGAAGTACACTCACGACCATACTTGTATGCATACAAGTTAGCAACTTTTCGAAGTTTGTCCGCAACAATTCGTTAGTGAATATTACCAAAAAATCTTAAAATTGTATACATACAGTGGACAATTTGCACATTATTCAGGGGTAAGCGGAATGTGGCATGGGGGTGATGCCTTCTCTTACAAATGAGTGCGGTTACACTGAATTTGGAAAAGGAGAGAGGGAGATGAGAAGGAATAAACTTTTCAAAAGCGCAGCGGCAGTTACACTGGCGCTGACTACGGTGCTTTCCAACATTTCACCGGCTTATGCGGCAGATATAAGCGCAGGCGGATACGAAGAACCCGCCCCGGACGAATCGCAAGAACCGGATGAAGAAATCACCGACCCTGCAGACAAAGAGGCAGAAACGCCTGCAGAAATACCTGTTAATGAAAAAGAACAGCCCGCGGATGAAGAGCCTGCGGCACCCGCAGTGGGTGAAGAAGCGGCGCCTGCCGAAGACGAGACTGTTTCTGAAAACGATGTCTCCGGAGAAGACATCGCAGTCACGGAAGAAGCTTTTGACGGAGTAATCGCTCCGTACGGTTCACCTTTGGTGGACGGTTCCGTTGACGAAATCTGGAACAAAGCAACAACTTACGACCTGCTTAAGTCGCGTAACACCGCAACATCAAGCGCTACCGCCAAGGTTATGTGGGACGATAACGCGCTTTATGTACTTGTAGATGTTAAGGATGCCAATCTGGACAAAGCAAGCGGCAACACATACGAGCAGGACTCCGTTGAGGTATTTCTCGACGAACTTAACGACAGAAGCGGCGCATACGGCTCGGACGATGCGCATTACCGCGTAAATTTTGATAACGAGAGAAGCACCGACAGCGGTGATGAAGGACGATGGTACACAAAGACCACCGTCACCGAAGAAGGCTACATTGTCGAAGGCTGCATCAAGTGGGAGAGTGCAACCGCCGGCAATGATGCCCGATTCGGCTTCGACGCTCAGATAAATTGCGCAGAAGGCGGCTCAAGAAAGGGCGAGCTTTCGCTCTTTGCCACCACCGGCGACGGCTACCAGGACACCAGCCTTTTCGGAGAGGTTAAGCTTACCGGTAAGACCGCAGACGATGTGACACCGGGCTTTCCTTATTCGCTTTATACATATCTTGAGAAGGTTAAATCAATCAACCTCGACGTATATGTTAACGGCGAAGAAGCCAAGGCGCTCATCGCCGAAGTAGAGGCATTCCTTGCGGCAGGCGGTTACACCCAGGCCGAAATCGATGCTTACTACGAAAAACTTGTTAACTGCGTGAACACACTCGACGACGGCTCCGGCTACTTAAGCCCCCTTGAGATGGCCGAGCATCCCGAACTTCCCGATATCTTTACTTTCTACGACGGCTCTACCAAAGTGACCGCAGATAACTGGGAAGCACGCAAAAAAGAAATCAAAGAATACTACGACTATTATATGTACGGCCCTTATCCCGACACTTCCGATGAAATCGTATCTTACGAAGTTACCGGTATGGCCGATCGAGAAGTAACCGTGACCGATCCCGTAACAGGAGAGAAAAAGAAAATCACGGTTAAGCAGGGTACTCTTAAGCTTACCGTTTCACGCGGAGAGGCAAAGGGCACCGTCAGCATGGCATTCGTAGTGCCTACAACCGAAGCTCCGGAAGGGGGCTATCCTTTCTATTCCGAGATGTCGGGCTATGCCGGCGACACCGTATACTACGCTGTAAGCAGAGGCATGGCTGCGGCATCCTGGACCTACACGGATTTTGCCGCAGACGACCTTTCCAGAACAGGTTTGTTCTACACAATTCACCCCTACGGAACACACTGGAAAGAGCAGACGGGCGCACTCGTTGCATGGAGCTGGGGCGCAGGCAAGATTCTTGATGCCCTTGAGAACGGACTTGGTGCTGAATATAACATCAACCCCGAAATCAACATGCTCGCCGGAGTTTCAAGACTCGGTAAGGCTACAGGCGTAGCAGGCGCGTATGACGAAAGAATCAAGTACATCGATCCTACATGTTCGGGTGCCGGCGGTATGGCAACCTTCAGATATTCCTCCGAAGGAAAGACCTATGACGGCGCCAACATCGGACTCAATCACGACGGCGTTACCACAGTAACCGTAGATCAGAACGAAGGACTCGGAAGCCTTCAGGCATCCGGCGAAATCTTCTGGTTCAACGATAACTTCGCCAAGTTTAAGTCCGTTAACCAGTTACCTTTCGATCAGTACTATCTTGCATCCCTTATGGCAGATAAGGACAGATATTTAATGATTACCGCAGGTCTTACCGGTGAAAACTGGACCAACTCCGCGGCAATGTCTCTTACCTACTTAAAAGCAAGAGAAGTATACAGAATGCTTGGCCTTGACGACCACATTTTCATAAACGTTCACGAAACAAACGATTCGGGAAGCACCCCCAACCACAAGATCATCACCATGGATCTTGCATACTTCATCGACGTTTTGTATCAGAACGAATACGGTGTAGCACCCGCTACCGACCAAAGAAAGATTAAGTCCTGCGTATACTTTGAGGACGTTAACTGGGACCCCGACTGGGATTCTCTCGTAGGCAACAACGTAACATCCGTTGACGCCGACAAATATGTGAAGAAAGCAACAGTACTCGACTACGGCGTAAGCGCTTCAGATATTGAGGCAGCACTTCCCAAGGTTGGTTACGTATATGTTGACGATGCCCGCTACAGACAGGCGGCAGTTACATGGGATGTCGCAGGCAGCAGCTTTGATCCCGACACCAATTCTGAGCAGGAATTCATAGTCAACGGAACGCTCACCCTTCCCGAGGGCGTAGTGAACGACCAAAACCTTGATTTAAGCGTACAGGCCAAGGTAGTGGTTCTTTCAAAACCCGACGATCTTGCTTTCGGCGATCCTTACGACGATAACTGGAACAACGCTTCCGTATATGAGTTAAAGAACGTTGTGGCAGGTTCCGAAGACGGCGCGACAGGTACCGTTAAACTTCTTTATGACGACGAGAACCTCTACATTAAGGCAGAAATCACCGACGCAGACGTTACTGCAAAAGAAGGTGCTTCAGACAAAGAAGACGGCATCGCATTTACTTTTGCCAAGGGCATAAAGGCAGGCTCTGACGTTGTAAATATCCTGTTTACCGCAGACGGCGACGCAGTTACACCTTCATACTCGGCTAACTTTGACTGGAACACGTGGGGAACCACAATTACCAAGTCTTACAAGGCAGTTGCAGGCGTAACAAGCAATGTAAGTTCAACAGATGCAGGATGGACACTTGAAGCAGTCGTTCCGCTTTCTGTTCTTAAGCTTGAAGCAGACGATACGGACCTTGCTTTTGAAGCAATCCTTTCAGACTGCGATACAGACGGTAATGTTAAGAGTAAGAGAGCACTCTTCTTAAAAGAACTTCCTTACAATGAAATCACCGTGGGAAGCGGCTGGACCACCGGCAAAACCGATGGCGGACTCTTTGCTGAGAACCTTCACGCTTCCAAAATCAAGCCTGTTTCCAAGTACGGTATCATCATCGCCGACGGCGAAATCGAGAATACCTGGGATGCAAGCAGAAACTTTAACTTAAATAACCTTATCGATGAAGTCACGGGAGACGTCGATACTTCAGACGGCGATGCTAAGGTTAAGGTAATGTGGGATGATACATACCTTTACGTATATGCCGATATCAAGGACTCAGACGTATACTCGGACGCTGACTCCGATGAGGAAGAAGACAGCTTCGCATTCATAGTTGCGGATGCACCTGACGGAACAGTCAAGAAGTATGTGGTTACCGCAGACGGTGAGGCTCTTTCCGAAAAGTGGACCGGCGACCTTGATATGAGCACTTTCAGAGGAAAGGCATACAGAAATTACAACAAGGTTGATTCTGTATTTGCCGAGACTCAGAAGACAGAAGACGGCTGGAAGCTTGAAGCATGTGTTTCTTTTGCAGAACTTGGATTCACACCGGAAGACGGTAAGCCTTTCTTCTTCGAGGCAGTTGTTAACAACGCTTCTTCGTTAAAGAAAGCAACCGAATACAGAAAAGCATTATTTGCAACAAGTTATCCCGTTAACAACGTTACATTGTCGGGAAGCTGGTACGGTTTCTTTAACTGGACCGCAACCTACAATGCAGGCTTTGTTGCCAAGGATTTAACCGAGATCACCTTCGGCGGCAAGAAAACCGACAAGGTTACCGAAGATATCGGAAGATATACTTTGCTTAACAAGATTAAGACTTACGTTAAAGATAACGTAGATCCTTATCCTATCAAGACTTCTTTTGACGAGGAAGTATTAAACTTTGCCAAGACCGTAGCCAAAGATCCTTCCGCTTCCATGGGCGATATTCAGGAGCAGATTGAGGCTCTTAATGCTATGAGCAAGGCAATTCTTGCAGACAACCATTACGGTAAGTTAATGTCTAGAGTAGGCACTCCTTTGGTAGACGGCGTAGGCGACGATGCTATTTGGGAGAATGCTTACACATACAAGACCGGCGCAGACAAGAAGGGACAGTTTGCCGAGATTAAGTCTCTTTGGGACGAAAAGGCAGTTTACTTCCTGGTAACCGTCTGGGATCCTGTATACGATGTTGCCGGCTCTGATGCGCACCAGAAAGACTCCGTAGAGTTCTTCGTAATTCCTACAGAGGACAGCGCCAAGAACTCCTTCGGACGCGACGGCGGACAGTGGAGAATCAACCGCGCGAACATTACAACAGTTACATTCGGCGACAATGAACCTTTCTACGCTAAGCTTACGGAAATCGAAGGCGGATACGTAGTTGAGGCAAGATATGAATTTGCCGAGAGCATGAACATTCAGGCACTTTCCGAATTAAGCCTTGATATCGCGGTTAACCTTTGCGAAAACGGTTCCAGAAGCGGTTCGGTAGCATGGGCATCCGGCGACTGCTATTCTAACCCCAACAAGGCAGGCAAGATGGTATTCCTTGCTGACGCAGCGGGAGAGAGCAGTGTACGTGCGGGTTACGACCCTTACGTTCTTATGAAGGTGCTTGACAAGGCACTTTTGATGGACAAAGAAGACTACGACGAGGCTTCTTTTGACGCTAACTACGACAGAGAACTTCTTGAAAAGTATCGCGACGAGGCTATGTCGGGAGAACTTTCCGATGAGACCATTAAGGAGTATTACGCTAATGTAATCGAGATGATGTCAAAGATTACTTATGACGGAGTTCACAAGTCAGTGCTCGGATTCGAGGAAAATGCGGAATATCCCGATGCATTCACCATGGAAGACGGCACAACCGTTAATACGGATGAGCTTTGGAACTTAAGACATGAAGAGATTCAGGACCTTTATGAATTCTACATGTACGGTAAGCTCCCGAAGGCTGAAGAGACCGGACTTGAGAAGTCATTTGCTCAGAACGGCAGCAACTATGTGATTACCGTATCAAGACCCGGTATCGATGCGGCTTCTTTCTCCTTTAAGGTTTATATGCCCGAGGGCGAAGCTCCCGAAGGAGGATGGCCTTACATCATTAACTACGGCGGCAACATAAGCGGCGCGCAGGACGCAGGCTATGCGGTTATCGATTACAGCGCTTACGGCGACGTTGCATCCAACGACAGCTATTACAACGGTGTATTCTACAAGATGTATCCCGAGTGCAAGGGTAATGTTTACGCTACAGGCGTAGGACCTCTTGCAGCAAGAGCATGGGGCGCAGGCCTCATCATCGACTGCATCGAAGAAGGCATCGGAGAACTGGCTAAACTCAATCCCGAGAACAGTGCGGTTACAGGCTTCTCCTTCCTTGGAAAGACTGCTCTTGTAACAGGTGTTCTTGAAGACAGAATTAAGGTAACCAACCCCGCACATTCAGGTGTCGGCGGCGCGGCTCCCTTCAGATATTCCGCACAGGGTAAGTCCTACACTACCGAAGAATACGGCTTTGAGAAGGATCATCTTGTAACCAAGATTGAGCCTATCGGTCAGGTTCAGGGTCAGGGTATGGCTTGGGTTAAGACCATATTCGCAGACTTCCTCGGCGGCGATTGCACACCTTTTGATACATACATGCTTCTTTCTTTGGTAGCTCCCAGAGGACTTATTGTTTCCGCAGGATACTACGATAACGGAACCAACCCCGAAGGTATGTATGCAGCTTATGTTCAGGCAAAAGAAGTTTACAAGTTCTTAGGCATCGAAGGAAAGATTGCTTTTGGCGACTATCCTACAGATCATGCCAACAGTACCGCGGAAACCAACGACTTCTTTAAGTTCTGCGATTACGTAATGTATGGTAAAGAACTTCCCGAAGACTTCTACGCAACCGTATTTGACAACTCACCCGATAAGGCTGAGTACGATGTAATAAGAGCGCCTTATAAACCGAAGAACGGCTTCGTGGAAGAAGACGGAACCACTTACTACTACATTAACGACAAAAAGGCATACGCAGGCCTCATCGATGTGGACGGACTGTTCTACTACATCAAGGGTAATGGCGAAGTTGCCAAGGGAAGCTACTATATCTCCAACGGTAACGGAATCGTAGACAAGGGTCATGCTCAGTTCGACGAAACTACCGGTAAGATGCTTATCAACGGCATCAAGAAGGTATATGGTGAAGACAGATACTACGTAGACGGTGTTCTTCAGAAGGACGCAGGCGTAGTTAAGGTTGGAGCATACTTCTACTATGTAGATGAAGAGGGTAAGGTAGTTAAGACCTCTGAAATCGAAGTAGTTAAGACGGGCGACAGAATCCCTGCAGGAACCTACAAAGCAACCGAAAAGGGTGCGCTCATCCTTGAAGGCGTTGTTACAGTAGACGGCGAGACCGCATACTACAAGAACAACAAGAAAGCTCACAGAGCAGGTCTTGTAGAGTGGGGCGGCGATTATTACTATGTAATCGAGAACGGTGCACTTGCAACAGGATTTGTAACCGTTAAGAAGACCAATGACCTTAAGGAATTTGGTACATACGAATTTGCTGCAGACGGTAAGATGATCATGAAGAACGGTCTTGTGGACGAAGAAGGTTCTACATACTACTATGTAGAGGGCAGACGCGGCTACGCAGGACTTGTTAAGATAGGCGAGGACCTCTACTATGTAAAGGGAACCGGCGAAATCGCTAAGGGTCATTACTAC
>JAFYDI010000095.1 GCA_017544835.1 Lachnospiraceae bacterium
AATAAAAATGAGCCCAGGGGGCTCTGTAGGAAAATGATGTTGCGGCTGGCGAACCATTCGGCGAGTCTTTAGACTCAGTGCCGGCAACAGGCCCTTATAGGGCCAGAACAAACCACCGGCTAAGCCGGTGGTTCTGATTATGAGTTCTATTTAACCGTTCGTAATCCATCCGGATACAAAGGCTTATCCATATACACATCAACGAATTTATTAAGCTCTACACCGTAATCGGTGTACGCATTCTTGTGCTCCTGAGTAAAGCTTCCGTCAGGCTTAATCGTAATTACACATGCGCCTCGCTGGGTTCCCGACTTCATAATCTTGTCGCCGTACGCTTCATTGTCTACAGAATAGCCATACGCCAAAAGAACACCTTTGTACTTAACCACCGCATTGTTCACGTGGTCGTGTCCGCAGAAAATTGCTTCAACGGCTCCCATGTCCTCACACAATACTTCAAAGAACTTATCAAGCTTATCGGGAGTCGCATCTGTGCGATTTAGGCCACCGTAGCATACTTTCTCATCCCAGACGCCCGATACGAATTCGGTATCGACGGGGTTGTTCTTTTGCTTAAACTCAATGATGTTGCCTTTATCGTCCTTAACTTCCTCAATCAAATCGTCAAGCGCTGTTCTGTACTCTCCTATCGGAATGTGCATGAATGTAATCGTGGGAAGATATTGGCCCTCGGGAAGCCCCGCCTCGAGAGAGAGCTTCTTAACAGTCTCTGCCGCCCAGTCTACCTGCGCATCGTGGATTACATCATAGCGACCTTTAACCGTTGCCATGAAAGACTTATCCACATAGTCGTTGGAGTCGATGAGCATTATAAGCTTTATGACTTCGCCAGCGGTATTCTTAACCCTGATAAATTGGTTGGTAACGCTTGGAACCGACGGCGCATCAAGGTCGGTAAAGTCCTGCTTAAAGAAACAGTACTCCGAATAATCACTCGCATACAAATCGCCGATGTCCTGCCTGCTTGCATAGTCCATAGCCTCTGTATCATGGTTACCGAATACGGTTGTAAAATAAACCTGCTCGTGGTCGAAAATGTCAATAAGAGTCTTGGCTACCATCTTATTGTTAAAAGTACCGCTTCCGTTGTATCCGGGCGGAATAAGGCAATACGTGTTGTCGCCGCCGCAGATTACGATATCGGGCTTTTCTTTTTGCAGCATCGTAATGAGCTCGTAGATGGTCTTCTTGTCGTTCTTGTACGTCCAGAAGCCGCCGCCCAGGTGAATATCCGTGATGTGCATGATGCGAAGGTCTCTGTCGGTTGTGATGGTCACATAACCGTTTTCCTCAACCGGCACAATGCGGTCCGCCGAATACTCAACCGGCGCGAAGGTCTTAATGTACTTGCGAAGGCTTACGTTTATAAGCACGTTCACAAGAAACAGTATAAGATACAGTGCCACAATTACCCCAAGAGTGATACATAACCTTTTAAGCCATTTTCTTTTTTTCATAATCACCAATATCCTTTTTAAATTTATGCGAAACGCTGAAGCGTTCTGAACAGGTCCTTGACGTTAATCGGCTTAGCCAGATGAGCGTCCATTCCTGCCATAAGTGCTTTCTTACGGTCTTCTTCAAAAGCGTTGGCCGTCATTGCTATGATGGGAAGCTTTGAGTATTTGGAATCCGCGAAGCTTCTGATGGCGCCCGTTGCCTTGTAGCCGTCCATGTAAGGCATCTGCACATCCATCAGCACATAATCGTAATAATCGGGAGATTTCTGAAGCACCATCTCGACTGCAACGGAACCGTCGTTGGCCTCTTCCACTATAAGTCCGCGGCTCTCTAAAATGTGCTTGGCAATTTCCCTGTTCATATCATTGTCTTCGGCAAGAAGAACGCGTTTAAATTCAAGCCCCTTATCGTAACTGATATCCTCTTCCACCGAATCGGGCGAAACGTCCTCCGCAATTCTAAAGTCAATTCTGATAGAAACTATGGTGCCGGTACCAAGCTCGCTCTTAACATCTATGGTACCGCCCATCATGTCCACAAGTTCCTTGGTAATAGCCATACCAAGGCCCGCGCCCTCTATACCGCTTGCGGTAGTGGAACGTTCGCGCGAGAAGGACTCAAATATGTGCTTAACAAACTCCTCGCTCATACCTATGCCCGTATCGGTAACGGTGAATTTAAATCTTGCGTAGCCAAGGCGCTTGCCGGGAAGTTCTTCCACGATAAAACTGATGTTGCCGCCGGGCTTTGTATATTTAATGGAGTTACTGATTATGTTGGTAAATATTCTGTCTAGTCTGGCCGCATCGCAGAATACCATGTTATGCTCAATATCGCGGTACTCGATGGTCATGTTAAGCTCGTGAGCCACGCCGTTTTGCTTGGATAACTGGAAGCAGTTACCGGTTGCCACCTTAATATCGTTGGGCATTTCCTCGATGGCAATCTTGCCGTTTTCGATTCGTGCCATATCAAGGACGTCGTTAACAAGACTTAAAAGCTGGCGGCTTGCAAGCTTAACCTTTTGGAGACATTCGTTTCTTTTTTCGGGATTGCCTGCATTGCTCTCCGCCATGTCCGTGTAGCCGATTATCGCATTCATGGGCGTTCTGATATCATGGCTCATGTTAAAAAGAAAGGTACTCTTGGCCTTACTTGCTTCCTCGGCGCGTTTATTGGCCTCAATAAGCTCGATTCGGCGGTTCTGCTCTTCTCTTGTCTCAAGCTCGCGGTTGGCTATACCGATAACGATAATCTTGGGTCTTGAGTTAACGCTTCCGACCTTAACGCATTTAGCCTCGAAGATTTCTTCCGAGCCGTTAATTAGGCATCTGAATCGCTTGATTACAAGGCTTGTTTCCCTAAGTGCTTCTCTTAAATGCGTAACGCTTCCGGCAAAGAACATATCCTCCCTGTCGTCTTCCTGCACCACCGTATTCACATATATTCTGTATGCCGGGGAATAATTGATTTTATCTTTAAAGAATTCGCCGAAATGGGCATCCATCGCCGAGTCGGTTCGTATCGGAGTAAGCGAATCCGTATCAAGGTCCACGTAAAAAGCAGACTCATATTCATTGGCAAGGACTTCGATAATGGATTTATCAAGCTCTAACTGTCTCTTCTGCTTCTCGGCTTCGCGTTCCTGTAATCTTGACTGTCTTCTTCTGGCAATTTCACTGTATATGATTACCGATACCGAACGAAGTAAGAATCTGTCGTCCACCGATTTCTTGGGGTTATCAAGTCCTAAGAAGCCCACTATCGTCTTACCGTTCTTGATGGGGCTTAAGATAATACTTTCAACCTTTTGCGCTATAAGCGTGTCATAGACATAACCGCCCTTTATCTCGTCCTCAACGGAGGCTATCCAGACTTCGCCTTCTTTGCCGTAATCTTCAAGCCAGGAAGAAATAATATCCTCGGGATAGCTCATGGTCTTATCAATGACGCTTAAGCCTTCACGGCACCACTCATAAGTGTTCTTGTAGCATTCTTCGTCTTCGTAAAGCTCATAGAGGTAGCAACGATCCGCACTATAAAAACGCGCAGTAATAGAAAGCACTCTTTCCACTGCTGCGTCTGTGTCTTTTTCCCTATATATGGCATCAATACTGCGTCTCAGAGCATCTTCACTCTTACGATGTGCTTCGTACTTCCTCATAGGTTCTCCCTAGTAATAAAAGACGAACCCATATACACCAATGTGGAATAATTATATCGCAAAAAGTTGTCAGAAATCAACCTTAACTACGAAAATATTGACGGATTTTTCGTAAAAATATATGCGTTTTATAATTTACCTGTGCAAAAGAAAAGAGCCATACAACAGTATGGCTCAAAATGTTTTCTTTTACCGCAATTGTGAGTATCCGTAACCGTTTACAAAGGCATCTATCGGAACCTTCGCATCACACATGGGGCACTCGCCGTGGTTGTATGCCTTGTAGTCGGGAAGGTCTCCTGCCTTGAAAAGTGATGAAACATGTATGCCGCAGATTGAATTAATCATGCTGAATACCGATGTGATACCGGTAATATGTCCGCCGTAGTAATTGATACACTCAAGACATCTGTGAAGCGTCATTCCGGTTGTGGTCGATGCAAGAAGAAGGAATACGTTCTTGCCTTCAATCATGGGCACTAAGTTCTGCCTGAAGATAATCTGACCGGTCGAGTTAAACTCGGGACTTACAACGTAAATGGTCTTGTGAGCATTCATTGAAATAATGCCGGCTCTGGTAAGCTCATCTGCAAGATATGCACCTATAACTTCACTTCCGTCCATGCATACGATTGTATCGACTATGGTGTTTGATGAATACTTGGATGCAATAGCCTTGGCTACATTCTTGGCTTCGCTTGCTCTCATCTTGGTCATGGTCATATCGATGTAATAGTTGATGTGGGAGTGCGAAGTAACGAAATGTCCCGGGATTACCCTTATCTTTATGTCGGGAAACTTCTTAGAATAAATAGATGTCATGCGCTGTTCCATGCTGTATCCTCCGTATTTGAAAAGTTTACCCCATTCGCGGGACTCCTGCCTTTAGCCGGTATTCTCTGTCCTTGATACTATTTTACCACAATACGAAGTATAGTCAACAAATTATCTGTCAATTTAAACAAATCTTTAAAATTTCGCAACGAGTACGTGAGAAGCGCGCCGTACGGAACCCTCTGCCAAAGAAAAAGACACCGCCGAAGCGGTGCCCTCTCCATATATATTTACTATACCTTCTTCAAACGAATGGCCATATAAGGCTTGCCGGGAAGCTCGATCTTAAACTTGCCCGAGAACGTTCCTGCCTTCTTAACCGTCATGTTCCAAGTGTCTATTACCTCAACTTCATACAGGGAATCATCCTTCATGTTAAACCCTCTGTATCCCGGGCGCATAAAGCTGTAGTAATCTATGCGATAACCCGTCTCGGCAGCGAGTATATCATCCTCGCATACAGCAGTGACGCAATCCCACTCAGCGGGTACTTTCTTAAGTCCGTGACCCGGAGTCTCACATAAAATCTTAAGTAAGAACTTAACTCTCTTCCAGCTTTCACCGTGAAGCTTGCCGCCGTGTGACCACCAGAGAATACCGTCGTCGCTTAAGAAAGTCTCACCATGACCCGGATATCCGCCTCTCATGGCACCTTCCCAGAAACGTCTTACCATCTCCTCGCCGGGAATATTGCCCCAGCCGCACTGGATGTTGCCTTCATAAGCTATTTCATCAAGCACCACCGGCTTACCGTACTTCTCCCTAAGCCCGTCGGTATCTTCCGCAGTCTTGTAAAGGTCTGTACGCTGATAGCTTACATGAGTAATCCAAGGCTCGCTGTGATTAAATACTCTTAAGCAGTTATGAATCGAACGAAGGTGATTGTAGGGATCGTGCTCCTTAAAGTACTCTCCGTAAAAGTTCCATACCGAATCATCGCGGTTTGGAAGAATGTCAAATTCATTGGCCATCGACCACCAGACATTCGAAAAAGCGGCGAACCTGTTAATAATATAGTCAAGGTACCTTACCTCAACCTCGCGGGGGAGGTTGGAGAATCCCCATCTGTCATAAGGATGGAATACGATAAGGTCCGCTTCCACTCCGATTTTCTTAAGTTCCTTTATGCACTTCTCTATATGCTGAAAGTGTGCGGGATTAAATCTTTCAAAGTCCCAGTTATTGCCCTGAGTCTTATAATCATACTCCATAAAGTTCTCGGGAGTAATAAGATAACTTCCCACCGGTGTGCCTTCAAAAGGATATGACCTCGGCTCATCGAGGTTGTACACGTAGTGCTTGGGGAATATGCAGAAGCGAATCTTGTTAAAGCCTGCTTTCTCAAGGCTTTTAAGAGTCTCCGCAATAAGCTTGTCGTCCCTTAATTCCCACACATAACAGGTCGTTCCCACACTGTAATAAGGCGTTCCGTCATCGTACGCAAAATGATATGTATCACTTACTCTCACCGGCCCGTGATTCTTCTTATCCGCCGCTATAACCTTAAACGTACCGTTATATGTCTCATCGGAAAAAGAACCGCTCACGCTGTACTCATACTCACCCATAAAAGAGGGCATAAATCGTACCACGTAATTGCCGAAACCATCGTAGAAGCCGTTAACCTCGACCTCTTCCGATTCGCCTTTAAACACAGCCTTTATATCGTAATCAATAAAAGGATTGCCTTCAGTCTTGCCGGCATATACCAGCTCGAACACGTCATACCTTTTAACCTTTGGAATATTCCTTAGCATCTATGCCTCATTTCTTGACAAATCCTGCCTTGATACGTTCAAACTCTTCTTTGGACACATAAAGCGCCATACGATTTTCGCCCGTAAAGTTAATGATTGCATCATAGCTTACTTCCGCTTCTTCAAGCGTCTGCACGAGGCATGCCCATGAAGGGTCGTACATAATGCGAAGCTTGCCCCAGTCGGTATAAAGTCTTGCGGCAGGTCTGTCGCCGCGTCCATTCTGCGCAGCCACACCAAGCTTACCGTTCTCATCCTTGGCAGGGATTAAGAACTTAGCCTTCATAAGCTCTGTTTCCATGTAACCTGAGTATATTCCGTAAGCGACCGAATCCTCTGTTCTCTCGGCATCTGCCATCTGGCTTATCAAAAGAATCCATTTAACCAAATCGGGGTTACTTATATTGCCCATTTCATCGCCGTCATCTTCGGGCTTCTCAACAAGCATACCTGCGGGAATTCTCACATCGGTGTTGTTGATACGAACGCCTGCGGCACCGTTAATGTAGAAGCATCCGCCGAGGAAAGGAATCATATTATCCTTGGATACATGTCTTACCTCATACAAATCAGGGTCGAAGCCTTCCATAATACGATTCTTGGCTGCTTCTGTAATCACCATTATATCGGGCATGGTAGCGGAATACGCTTTGTCCTTATGATTGATAATACGGTTGAACATGAAGGGCTCGTTGGTACGCTTTGAATAAACAACATTAAGACCGTCAAGTTCAAACAACTTGTCGCATACGGCATCCATCAGTCTTTCAAGACGCTCATTGTACTTATCGGCATCATCCTTTTTATTGGACTTGTTAAGCTGATAACGCCAGAAGCACATCCATATTTCCGCAAGGTCTGTAAGCTCAAGATTCTTAAAATCCTTCTCATTAAGGTCTAAGTCTCTTGCCACTACGAAGACATTGCCAAGAACATTTAAATATGCCTTTCTTACCTCTTCGGGAGTAGCGCTCTCTGCATGAACCACAACTCCGTTTCTGAGAGTAATATTGTCATCACACTCAAAATAAATAAGCAGATTGCACTCGCCGGCCTTGCTGACAGGTTCGAGGTCCTTGCCTTTTCTTAAGCATACCTTCGTAACCGTAACGCGATGTACACGGTCCTTGTCCTTACCGGGGTCGGTAAGTAAAAGATTTTCACCGGGTGTTACAAATCCGCTTGCCTTTCCTTCGATTGCGTAAAGTCCCGTTTCTCCGGTCAAAAAAGCGTTAATCGCTCCCACCACGAATGACTTGTCCATAATAAATCCTCCCAAAATTTATTTAAGTATTTCGTCCGAATCGAGCATGATTGTGAAGGGTCCGTCATTTTCAAGACTTACCTTCATGTCAGCCCCGAACTCACCTGTCTCGGTTTTAATTGAATATGTATTACGAGCTTCGGAAATCATATATTCATACAGAGCATTGGCATGATCCGGTGCTCCTGCTCCGACAAAAGAAGGTCTGTTGCCCTTTCTTGCATCTGCATAAAGCGTAAACTGTGATACCAAAAGAAGGGAACCTCCCACATCGTTAAGCGACAAATTTGTCTTATCGTTCTCGTCCTTAAAGATACGAAGATTCACAAGCTTTTTAAGCATCTTATCGGCAATCTCCTTCGTATCCGCATCGCACACGCCCACAAATACCAGGAACCCTTTATCAATTGAACCCGTAATCCTCTCATCCACCTTTACGGATGCGTGATTGACGAGCTGAATTAGAAGTCTCATATCATTACCCCTTGATGCGCTTGATAGTTTTATGCGCGCAATATTTTTGCGCAATCAAAAACGCCCGGCTTATCCCCTCGATAGCCGGACGTTTATATTCTTTATGAATACATAGTAAACGTACCCCATTATCGCAAAGGAAACAGCCAATTAACTCGAAATTAATTCTGATTTTTCAGAAATAAATCTATTGTTTAAACTTTTAAAGCCCGTGAATCCACTTTAGAAACAAATGCACTCACGGGCTCATTTTAATTCTTCCTGGCTTTTAAATCTCGTTTATTCGAATACATCTTTTTGTCGGCTTCAAGTAGGAGCTTTTCAAGGTCGTCCCAATTGCTCGGAACCTTAAAGGCGGTACCGATACCGCAGTCAAGCTTGTAGGGCTTACCGTCTGTGGCATTGGCCTCATCAAGTTCGGCGCGAATCGACTCTATACAAATCCTGCTCTGCTCCTCCGCATCAAATGATGCAAAGACAATAGCAAATTCATCGCCGCCAAAGCGTGCACACACACTTCTCTTTACCCTTGAATCAAGTATAATCTCGCCGATTTTGGAAAGAGCAAAGTCTCCTTCCGTATGACCGTAAGTATCATTTATGCCCTTAAGACCGTTCATATCTATCGAAATAGCACACAGGGTCTTACCTGTCTCTATCGCATCATTCATAATCTCTTCCACGTGACGATAGAATCCACGGCGGTTTAGAAGCTTGGTAAGCTGGTCGATACAGAATTTGTTCTGCTGGTCTATCTTCTCTTTGTGCGACTCAAATATCTGATTTAAGTTGTTGACAAAGGCAAGTAACAGGAAATACTGCATGTTCTCGGGATCGAAGTTGCACATTACATAGCCGATGGTCGAGCCCTGAGCATACGTGGGAACGAATAATGCCACTCCCGACTTTTTAATAATTGTATCAAGGTCGTAGAGCAGATCCTCTCGTCTTGCCGTAAGCTGGTTGGTAAATACACCGTCACGAATAGTAATTGCTACACGCATGTTGTCGGTGTAGTGCTGAACAGCATTCTCTCTGTCTCCGATCGGAACATTGGGCCAGATCTCGAGGTCATCTCGCAGGAAATCGTCGTTTATGTATAAGTCAAAATCTGCGGGGAAATATCTGTCTGCAATATAGAACAATTCACCCCAGCAGCCATACATATCGTTAAGTGCGGAAAGACGTGAAATCTTCTCCCAAAGAAGCTGAATATTGGCCTCTAAATCTCTCTGACTTCTGTGAGCTTCGAAAGCCTTAATACCCACATTTCTGATGCCTTCAAGAAATACGTTGTGATATAAGCATCCGCAGGACTGACCTTCTCTGAACTTACAGCTTACTATGTATTCATCGTCAACTCTCTCGCCTCGAAGGAACTTGTCCATAAGGTCAACAGCAACCTCGGCAGCCTCATCCACATTATAAATGGATGTCGCAAGTCTCGGATAGTGGAACTTCTCAAGTTCAATACCGTCAAAGCCTGATACCAGCACATCGTCCGGCACATTAAGACCGGCGTTGCGAAGCTTACGGCAGGCTTCCATAGCCATTAAGTCATTGGCGCAGATGATGGCATCAATCTTCTTACCGGAGTCTAAGAATCTGTCCATAACCTCATCGGTAGGAATCTCCCAGAAATCACCGTATCCTATACGGTCTTCCTCAACCGGAATGTTATTCTCCGCCATAACGCGTCTGAATACCGCAAGTCTCTCTTCGGAGTAAGGATTACCCTTCTGACCTGCAATAAAATTAACGTTTTTAACCCCGTGATACTCAATAATATGACGCACCACAAGCTCAAAAGAATTGGCAAAATCAATTCTAACGGTAACGCAATCCTTAAGCGCTTCGTTTAAAGATACACAGAACGTACCCGCTGCGTGGGCCCTTGCCGCAATCCTGTCGGGAATCTTATGGTCCCTAAAAGAATTGGTCATGATAACAACCGCATCAAACTTGGCGGGGTCGCACAAATTAAATATTTCTTCTTCCGGCTCGGTATTAAAATCGGTCATAAAGTCTATGGACGAAGAAAACACAAACAGCTTGTACTTCTTGCGTTCACAGACCTGGTTAAAGGCTTTCAAGAAACTAATCTGATCAAGACCGTTAAACTTGGCCATGCACAAAGCAATGACTCTGGTATCACGGTTAGTCGAGAATTTCATATCTTCCTTCATCATACTTCCTTTTGTATTTACTCCGCCTCTTAAAGACTATAGTCTTATTTGGTAAAAGTAAGCACATTCCAGGAAAGGGGCTTAACGTGCGTGGTAAATACACCGCTTTCAAGCTTACCTTCCTTATTCTCCTTGGGAACTATGATGTCCTCTCCATAGGCATTCTTAGCATCAAAATCGGGAGAATAAATTTCGACATGCTCATAAGAATTATAACCCTCAAAGCCCTTAATATCAAGGTCAATCGGATACTCTTGCGTCTCACTTCTGTTTATTACAAAAACAGTGAGTCTGTCATGTTCCTTATCCCATGCGGACGCGGAATCGATGTAGTTAACGCCTTCCTTGCCTGTGTACTGTGAAGTATCGTCAATAGCGTAACCGGGCATATCGTAAGTCTCGCTGTCGACCTTGGTCTCCATGGAAATACCGCGTGCAAAGTCGATAAGCTGCTTGAAAGCGTAGTGAGAAGCAGTCTTCCACACATGGTCGTGGTTGGAGGCACACAATGCGCCGAGGCCGCCTGTCATACAGCCCACCTTAACAACATCCGCATGACGAAGAAGTGCCAGCTGAATGGATGCCATCGAAAGAAGGTGCAGCATATCTCCGCCCGGGAACACTCTGTCGTTCATGTTGTCGGGATCGTGAAGAATGTACTCTCTCTCAGGGTTGAATCTGTAGTGAGTTCTTGCCATATTGTAACGGCCGTAGCCGGGATTAAGCGGTGCGAAAGGTCTTACCATAGCGCCGTATTCGTCAAAAGAAATCTTAACTTTCTTGGGCGAACGATGCTTGGAAGCCACGTATTCAATCATGGCGGCCTCAGTGTTAATGAAATCCTCGTAGTAGAGCGAACCGCCGAGAAGTGACTTGATATCGCCGGGCTGTGCGCTGTGATAATGGTGAACGGAAAGGTAGTCTACGGTGTCATAGCACTGATCGAGTACTTTCTCGTCCCACTCGGGGAAGTGCTCCATGAAAGGTGCTGAAGAACCGCATACTGCAGTCTCTATGGATGCGTCAATCCACTTCATGGCCTTGGAAGCCTCGTTGCATAATACGCCGTAGCCGCGAGGGTCTTTCTCCCAGGAGCCAAGCTGCCAGGGACCATCCATTTCGTTGCCGAGATAATAAAGCTTAACCTTGTAAGGGTCTTCGTGCCCGTTCTTGCGGCGAAGGTCCGACCAGTAAGTTCCGCCGGGATGATTGGTATATTCTACAAGGTCCATTGCGTCCTGCATCTCGCGATGAGTACCGAGATTGATGGTGTACATACTCTCCGTACCAACCTTCTCTGCCCACTGAAGGTACTCGTCGTGACCTACTTCATTGGTGATGTACTGATACCATGCGGGATCTAAGTGAACCTTTCTCTCAGACTTGGGTCCGATTGAATCCTTCCACTGCCAAGCGGATACAAAGTTGCCGCCGGGAAGGCGCACTGCGGGAAGCCCCGTGCCCTTAAGGCCTTCGATAAAGTCGGTTCTAAAGCCCTGCTCATCCGCTGTAGGATGCTTAGGATTGAACATGGTTCCGTTAACCATGGTTCCGATGGGCTCTAAGAATGCAGAAAAAAGTCTTTCTGAAATTTCCCCGATTTGAAACTCGGGATGAACAGTGATTTTAGCTTTTTTAGCCATAAGTGTATAACCCCCTGAAAATTAATTGTTACCTGTTGTGATTTTCTTAATCCACTTGCCGCTCTGAAGCCTTATTACGCACCAGAAAGTCTTGATAATCTGGTCGGATTTAAGGCATACGTAAATCCAGAAAGGCGAAAGCTTGAATACAAAGCCCGCCAGGATTCCGAGAGGAATGGAAACTGCCCAAAGAAAGATATTGTCGGCAAGCATCAGTACTTTGGTATCTCCGCCGCCTCTTAATACGCCTTTGGTCATAATACTGTTAGTCGCCTGGAATACGATAACCAGACTGATAGCCCACATAAGCTGCTGTGCGATAGCTCGTGCTTCGTCGCTTACGTCTTTAAACGAACGAATAACCGGGTTCTTGGCAATAATGATAAACAAAGCCGAAACAGTACCGAGCGCAATACCGAGTCCCAAAAACAGCCAGCCCTGGTCCATAGTCTTCTTCCTGTCTCCCATGCCAAGCGTCTGTCCCGTGACAATGGCGCCTGCCTGGCTTACGCCCTGAATAACGACGGTACTTAGCTGCTGCGTGACCGCCGTAATGGCATTGGCCGATACAAAGGTTGCACCGAGTCGGCCGATTACCATGGATACCGAATTGGAACCGATGGCAAGAATCGCATCACTGATAAGTACGGGAATACTGATACGTATATACTCGCCTATCAAAGAGCCGGTGTTCATAAACAAATCCTTGATTCTGAAACCGATTCTCTTATCAATAATCAGAAGATATGTAAGGATGCAGACAGCCTCAAATATACGTGCAATCAGGGTTCCCAAAGCCGCACCCGCAATCTCCATACGGGGAGCTCCGAACTTACCGAAGATAAACGTATAATTGGCTCCCAAGTTGACAAAGAAAGCGCCGATGGAGACAAACAGCGGGAATCTCACCTCACCGACACTTCTTAAAACAATGGTGCTGACCAAAGAAGAACCGAGGAAAAAGTAAGTTACAACCGACCACTTAAAGTAAATGGAACCAAGTCTTATTATCTCGGCTTCGGGTGTGTACATCTTCATAAGAGCGCCCGGAATTACAAGCGTAAGAATCGCAAAAATTGCCGCAAGCGCCAGCGCAAGCCTTAACATAAGAGCAACCGTCTGCTTAAGCGCATGTCCTGCATTGGCACTTTCTCCGACTATACTGTCATCGTTCGAATTGGAATTCTTCATGCCCCAGTATCTTGATACAAGCACCGAAGCTCCCATTCCGAGGCCCATACAGAAAATGTGATAAATACTTATAAATGAATTGGCCAAAGAAGTGGCCGAAAGAGCGTGGTCTCCAAGAGAACCCACCATGATTGTATCAAGCATATTAACGCCGATACTGATTAAACTCTGAAGTGCGATAGGTATTGCTATCGTAAAAACTTTCCCGTAAAATGCGGAATCTTTCTTGTATAATTTCATTACTTCGCCTCTATAAACACATAAAAATCAACATAAAAAAAGACTACATGAAAATGTTAGCATGCAGTCTTTTTCGTAAACTTATTATGTATTGCTGTTATCTAGCCATTAATTGCGCATTCTATGCGGCATAAATGGTCTTATACCACTTAAGTGCGTCAAGATATGCGGCATATGTTGCGTTCATATCGATGTTTTTAAGCACCATGACACGGGATACTTCTGCCCAGTTTGCGTCCTCGTAAGCTCTCATAAACTTAAGGACTTCGCCGAAGTCGCCTTCGCCCTTGACAAGCGCTTTCTCTATAGCTTTTGAAATGTGAACTATCTTAAGAGCTTCCTTCATGGGCTTGTTAAGCACAACATCAAGTACAGAGAAAAGTCCCATAAGGAAGAGTTCCTGCGACTGTCCCGCCTGATTAAACAGTGGCGCAAGGTTCTCGGCAAACTTAGCCCTGATAAGCGAAAGTCTGGTAACTTCGCCGGGGCTGTCTTCACAGAGTTTATTGGTTACCGCGGTGTTAATCCAGCGCTTAAGTTCCTTTTGCCCAAGCATTGCTGCGGCGTGTCTTATGGAGGTAATCTCCGAATTAACGGACATCCTGTTAACCATCTTTAAAAGTGATACTACAAGAGCGGTATCCCGTCCGATAACGTCCGCCGCCTTTGTAAGGTCGAAGTCGGGCGCATTCACGATATTCATAAGTTCTATGTACGTCATCTTGACCGGAGCCACGTCGGTCGTGCCTGCGGTAATGGGAATACGATAGAACTCGCCCTCGTAATACGTGTAACCGCCCTGAGCCTTTAACTCTTCAAATATCTCCTGAGTCTCTATATTGATGGCGCAAAGCTTAACATTCGGGAACAATTTGGTGAAATAAATCTTTGCTTTGGAAATGTCGATTCTCTTATGATCGAGCAAAATAAAGTCTAACTTCCCAATTATATCTCTGTAAGCTTCGAAATCTGCCACAAGAAGCTTTCTTATTGCGAATCTGTAGCCTTTCTTTTTCAGTTCGTCGATTCTTCTTAAGTATTCGGTCTCCGGCTTAACGGTATTGTCCATAAGAATAACAATACGCTTCGCGGGCGCCTTACACTGTTCTTCTATATCAGCAAATATGGACGCATTATTAACAGGCACGAAAATGTCGGCATCTTTAGACAATGTTTCGATGCCCGTATTCTCGATAACCTCAAGGCCGTTTATGGTTCCCACTCCCGAATATGCACCTGTTCCAAGCATATGGGGATTTAACAGGAAATTCTCCTTCTGAGAGAAAAGCGAGAAGGCCTTTACCGCCATATTTTCATCAAACAAAGGTATAAGTGTTGCAAACATGTGCGCATTCTCCCTTCATTGTACTTTCAATTATACATTACATTCTGCGAATTAACAAAATATTTTTTTATTGTTTGAATATTTTCTAAAAACTTGAATTTTTCGGATTCTTGCTTTTTTTCGACAAATCAACTCCAGCTACCCCTCTCGGCTTTCTTTGGCCTAACTGCAATGTATACTTGCGAAATAGTCGCGAACAAATGCATATATCATTTGGTTTTTGCGCGAAAAAATAGTATGATATATAAAATAATCTATTTATTGAGAGAGGCTATATGATTGATTTCACTACCATAACCGCATGCGGTGAGTGCTGCGTGGGGTGTGCTAAGAAGATAGAGGGATTGTGTCCTGGGTGCCTGGAGGCGGATGGAAAGGTGCCGGAGTGGGCGCAGTCCGGAGTGTGCAAGGTGCACGCTTGCGCTAAGGAGCATGGGGTGCAGTTCTGCGGAATTTGTGGGGAGTTTCCGTGCGAGAAGCTGCCTACGATGACTTCTTGGAATTCGGGAATTGTGGAGCACCAGACGCAATTGCGGGATGAATACCTTAAGCAGAATAATATATATGTCAGGCGGGCGGTTAAAGATGATGTAGCATCCATCGCTGAAATACTCGTTGAAGACTGGAAAATCGCTTATGACGGAATAATAGACAGAGATTTTCTTGATTCCATGAACGCAGAGGATCGATATCAGATAGAAGTCAAGCGTTATGATAAGCAATTTGTGGCAACCGACGGCACCCGCGTCCTTGGATATTCCTGGCTTGAGCCTGCAGATGATGAGGCCGCAGACTGCGAGGTCATTGCTTTGTACGTAAGATACTCCGAAAGGAAGAACGGTATCGGACGAACACTACTGTCTCATGCTTTTAACCACTTTAGGAAGCTTGGAAAGCACAAAATTATTATCTGGTGCTTAAAAGACAACGTCGAATCCAGAAAATTCTATGAGAGAATGGGTGGCAAGGAATATCGTATCGACACACATAAATGGGGCGACAAAGACTATGTTATTGTGTCGTATCTCTACGATTTGTAGGTTACTCAACACTTTATCACAGGTGCGAAATACAAGAAAAGGCAAGCGGTTTAATCGCCTTCCGGGAGGGATACATCTATGGAAACATTACTTGGAATCTTAGCTGATATTGCTGAAGTTTTTGTTGATTTCTGGGTAAACAAAATAGTCGAAAAATTTTCAAGGAAAAAGAAGAAATAGACTATGTTGAAAACTACTATCATCTCATTCAGTTCAAGAGCTGACGGAAATTGCGGACAAATAGGGAGGTTTATACAATCTCGTGTTGCGGATTCTGTTCTTTTTTCTTTTGCCGATTTCGAAATACATGCCTGCGGCAGGTGTTCGTATGAATGCTTTGTGAATCGTGAAGCCTGTCCTAATGTGAACGATATGGAGATTACATTACTTGAGGCTGTTGTAAATAGTGATATAACATACTTTATCCTGCCCAATTACTGCGACTATCCTTGTGCCAATTTCTTTATATTCAACGAACGCAGTCAATGCTTCTTCCAAGGAAAGCCCGATTTACTCGACGCTTATCTGAAGGTGCCCAAGCGAGCCATTGTCATCAGCAACACAGATGAAGACAATTTCCGAAAAGCACTGTCTTACCAGTCAGAAGCCGAGCCTGATATACTGTTTTTGTCTGCCAAAAAATACGGCAAGAAAAGTATTGCAGGCGACTTATTGTCAAGCGAAGCTGTCGTGTCCGAATTGACGCGATATATTAATTCTTAATAGTTTCTTTGAAAGAGATACTATATAGTTCAAATGCAATCAGCCCTGTATCGGGCATGTGGTTGCTTTTTCACGAAAAACGCGAAGTAACACGCGGATTGACACATTTTTCAATTTCGCATGCATATTTTGCAAGAATCAAACACGCAAAATTGAACTAATCTGTATTTCGCATGTATATCGGACACGCAATTATGCATTTGAGTCAACTTCGCGTGTCATCAAGTCAGAAATCAGACACGCATATTTGAAATGAAGTTCATTTCGCATGTCAGCAAAAGAAAAAATAACACGCAACCTTGAGTCTTATGTACCAAGTTGCGTGTTTTTATTTCAATATAGGTGCCATAATGGCCACAAAAAGTGGGTTACAGCTCAGGATGCGCTTTCATAAACTCTGTTGCGGCTTCACGCAAATACTTCTCTGCGTTTCGCATAGATTCCTCGGCGGGTACGTCCGGGGCAATCTCGACGGCGGTAATACCAAGGGCCGCAAGGCGGCCGGGGTTCACTTCGTTCTTACCGCAGAAGACAATGAGGGGCTTGCCCATGGAGCGCTTGCGGATGCCGCCTATTACCTTGCCCATGAAGCTTTGCTCATCGAGCTTGCCCTCGCCGGTGACGATGTAGGCGGTGTTTACGACGGCGTCGTCGAAGTGGCAGATGTCAAGCATAGCGTTGATGCCACTTTCGATGGTGGCGTTAAGAAACGCCACACAGCCGTAGCCTGCACCGCCGGCGGCACCGGCGCCTTTGACGCTGCCCGGGTCCTTGAACCCGGCGCGGCGCATTACATTGCTGATATGCACGAGGCCCGCATCCAGCATGGCAACCTCCTCCTTGGAGGCACCCTTCTGCGGGCCGTAAATGTATGCAGCCCCAAGCGGACCGAAAAGCGGATTCTCAACGTCGCTCATTACCGTAAAATTACTCTGCCATATTCTCTTGTCTATATGTGATGTGTCTATGGTTACGACATCGCGAAGCGTGCGTCCGACAGGCACAAAAGCCTTGCCGTCCGCATCAAGGAACTCAATTCCAAGAGCCGCAGCCATACCGCAACCGCAGTCGGTTGTGGCGCTGCCGCCAAGACATAACAAAAAATCCCTAAGGCCTTCGTCAAGGCACTTAAGTATCAATTCACCGAATCCGTATGTTGAGGCATCCGGCGCATCGTTATTTAAAACCTTCGTAATACCGCTCGACTCCGCTATCTCCACTACCGCAGTCCTGTTAAGAGTGATACCGTAATGTGCCGTAATAAGCCTGTTATCGGGCGCGTGAACCACAGTTTCTTTGATTTCTCCGCCCATCGCCTTGATGATGCACTCGGTACTGCCCTCTCCTCCGTCGGCCATTGGCACGCAAAGTGTCTCATGACCGGCGGCAGTCAGTATTACATCATTCAAAATTCCGGCTGCTTCGGAGGAGGATAAACTCCCCTTGAAGCTGTCGGGAATTATGATTACTTTCTTCAAAATTTCACTCCCCTGAATATATTTATCGCGTAAACTGTGACAGGAACTGCCATGCATGCTCACACGTATGCTCTCTGCACTCGTGTCCCTGACCGCTTATACTTGCCAAAGCAGTCGTCTCGACGCCCTCCGCATTCTTGAAATAGTTGACGGTAAGCCAGCTCTCTCGCGACTCATCGTAGAACTTCTCAACTCTGTCGCCGTCAATGCCCCATATCTTATTAGGCCAGTTCTCGCGGTCTTCGTACTTAACATTATAAGGCGTCACAAGCTTATTAACCTCAAATACGTACTTGGCACGATCATAACATTTTTCGGCCTGGAACGGAAGTTCTGGAAGAGGCGTAATCTCGCCGCCCGCATAGAACACCGGCACAGGCGTATCCCTGTTAATCTCTACAGGCGCAGGCTTGCCGAACACGTTAAGCCCCACTTCGAAAGTAGCATCCATAGGCGCAAGTCCCGCAAACACTTCCGGGTATTCCTGGAACATATCCCATGACTTGCAACCGCCCATCGAGAAACCGCTTGCATAGATACGATGCTCATCTATATTGTATTTCTTCTTAAGCTCTGCGATAAGCTCCATCATTTCCGTTGCAGTGCTGTTTAAATGATTCTCGACAGCCACGAGTAAAAAGTTGTTACGATGCGCAACCTTCCACCATCCCGACACATGACTTATGTACAAAGAAGAATCTCCGCCGCCGTGAAAAGCAAGAAGCAAAGGCGCAGGACCTTTCTCAAACAAATCCTTATTGTAGTAAGCTATATAGCCAACATTATGCCTCTCTGTACCCTTATCATCGCCGCAGTTATCGGGCGAAGTCTTAACCTCGCATACCGCAAGTTCTTCCCTTACACCAAGCGCATCAAGGTCTTCCTCGATTTCAAGGATTCCGCACCAGCGCTTAAAGTTACCCGCAAATCGTTTGAAGTCCACAACATAATCGGAGTTTTCTTTGACCAGAAGATGCTTGCAGGCATTCTTAAGTGCAGCATTAACCTCAGCACTGTTGCCCGCGGAAATTACGGGAATGTCGTCTCTCTCAACCTTCGGAATCACGCTTAATCCCTCAAGCACCACGCACGCAGGCGTAATGTCGCCTGGACCCCAGAGGTACTCGCCTTCAATCTTCTTAAGCAGGTTGCGGGCCGCATAATCTGCGCTCTTACCGCTTGCATAAACGATAGTCCTGAAAATCGCCCCGCGGACAAAGAAATCCTTGTACTCGCCCGTAAAGCGGTCTCTGAAAGTCACCATTCCGTCCCTGTAATACTGATGAATCTTGGACTCCGCAATAAGGTCCTTAAACAAGTCGGGCGATGCCTTGTCCCAGTCTCCCGCCGTCGGGAATACGAAGACTACACTGCCACCCTTTTCTCCCGCTATATCCGCAAGTCCGCTCTTAACAGCAAAGGAAGCTCTTTCCTCAGCCGACTGTTCTATTTCCTCAAATACGATTAAGTAAGGTGCCTTAAAGCCAAAGTTTATGACATCAAAAATCTTGTCGCAATCAGGCACATAAACGCCTGCTTTAAAGCTTTCAAATTCGTGTTCCCAATACTTGGCTCCGGCCATTTTGGCTACTGCCGGGCAGTCTTTCATCCCCATGGATAATCCTCCTTTATTCTAAAGTTTAATTCACTCATTTTCTACAATAACTTTACTCTTCTTACAAAAAAGCGGTCAATAAATGCGATGAAAGTTAGCAAGCATTGATAAGATAATCGTGAGATTTGATAAGTGAGCGGAAAATGCAGCGGATACAATTTATTTAAAGTTTACAGGGGGGCTGTAATTATGGATTTTAAACTTAAAGACATATACAAAGATTATTTCAAAATCGGAGTTGCCTGCGAGCGTATCAACGGTCGTTTCACCAATCACGAAATAGGCAATCCCGCCAAGGAAGCTCTTATGGCCGAGCAGTTTAACAGCATGACCTGCGCCAACGAGCTTAAACCCATGTACAATATGGGCTTTAATTCTCCCGATGCCACCGAGGAGTTTCTTCCTTTCGTGCCCAATGAAAATGCTGTTGCAATGCTTTCTTTTGCAAGAGACAACGGCTTAAAGGTGCGCGGTCACGTAATGGTATGGCACAGCCAGTGTCCCAAGGAAATCTTCGCCAAGGGCTACAACGCAATCACCATTCCCACCGATCCCGAGAAGCTTAAAGAGAACCCGCATCTTAAGTTCTTTGAGAAGTTAAACCCCGAGTGCTACGTATCACGCGAGGTGCTTCTTAAGCGCATTAAGAGCTATATCTACAATCTTGTGAAGTGGACTTACGAGTCGGGCTTTGCCGAGATTATCTACGCCTGGGACGTAGTCAACGAAGCCATTGAGCTTGCCGACAAGACCGAGACCGGCGTCCGCAAGAGCTACTGGTCCGAGATTATCGGCCCCGACTATATCTACTGGGCATTCCGCTTCGCCCGCGATGCTGTGGACGAGATTTCCGCAGATTACAGCTACGGCAAGCCTCTTCTTTTCTACAATGACTACAACGAATTTGACCCTTTGAAAAAGAAAGCCATTATCGAGAACCTCGGCCGCTCTACCGATGAACACGGCAGCGTATTTTCCGAGCACTTGATCGACGGCATCGGCATGCAGGGTCACTTAAGCGATACCAACGATATAGACTTATACTATCAGGCAATTATGGACTACTCTGCTCTCGTAAGCGAAGTTCATATTACCGAGCTTGATGTTAAATGTACTTCTTCCGGAGTCAACGCCTTCTACTATCAGGCAGACTTCTACAAGAGATTATTCGAAGCAGTAATTAAAGCCAACAAAAACGGTGGCAAGGTTACAAGCGTAACCGTATGGGGACTTACCGACGACAACTCATGGATTCGCGGTGCCAATCCCCTGCTTTTCAACGGCGACTTATCGCCCAAGCTTGCCTGCACCGCCCTTAAATACGCGGTTACCGGTGAGAGCCTCGGCGAGCCTGAGAAGGTCGTACTTGACCTTTCCGACCGTTTCTACGACTTCGAGCCCGTAGACGGCAATGCCTTCGATTATGCCGCAGCAGGCTTTAAGAACCGTGGCCTCTTCCCTATCGACCTTCTCAAAGAAGGCGACGGACACTCCGGCAATCACTGCCTTGCTCTCGAGCGTCGTTTCGACGGCTGGAGTGGCATCCTCCTTGATGTCTCCGACTTTATCGGCCAGACCGTTAAAATCGGCGCATGGGTCAAGAGTCCCGCTACCAAAGTCACTCTTAACGTCGAGTACCCTAACGCTCCAGACAAGGTTGAACCCTTTGCCACCGTCGACAGTTCCGCCGACGAATGGCGCTACCTCGAAGGCGAATACACTCTTCCTTCAGACTGCCACTCCGTCAAGGTATACTTCTACACAGATGAGGCTTCGGAAGGCACTTTCAGCCCCATCTACGTAGACGATGTATCGGTTCACCTTATCGGTCTTAAGGAAAGCTTTGAAGGCGACACCAACATCGCCGCCATCCGTGGCATGGGCCACCTTCCCTTCTTATCCGTTACCGATACCGAAGCCGTTACACCAGGCACCAAGTCCCTCCGCGTCTCCCGTCAGGAGAAAGATGCCACCGTTAAATTCGACATTTCCACCTATATCGGCCGCGACATCAACATATCACTGTTCGTTAAGACCGCGGATACTGCCATCCGCGTCGGCATAGACGGTTACGAGCCCCTCGGCGAGTTCACCTCCGCCGCAGGCTCCTGGACCCACATCACCGTCCCCGCCTCCGTTCCGGACGGCCTTCGCGCCGCCGCCCTCTTCGTCGAAACCTCCGGCAACGCCGACATGTTCATCGACGACATCTTCATAACCTTAGCCTAACACACGCTAACGCCCACCCGGGGCCGGCTCCTGCCGGCCCTGTTTTTTTGCCCTACCCTTTCATTCGCCCCGGGATGGGCTGTCAATAACGTCTGCATCAAAAAGGGCCGGCGAGGCCGGCCCGGGTGGGTGAAGGTTATTTGGAGACGGAGGATGCGTAGTCGGAGTAGCTTTGACCGGTGTATTTCTTGAAGCAACGGCCAAAGTAGTTGGGGTCGGGAATGCCGACCTCGTTGGAAGCGCTGAACATTTTCATGTTGCTTTTGGCAAGCTCCATGGCGCGCTTCATGCGGCATTCGGTTAAGTACTCGACGAAGTTCTTGCCGGTGTCCTGCTTGAATTTGCGGCTTAAGTAGCTGGCGCTGAAGCCAAAAGTCTGGGCTACCGAAGTTAAGTTAAGTTTGGAGTCGGTGTAGTTGTCTTCGATATAGCGCCTGATCTGGTCGATGGTGGATGGAGCCATTTCGGTGCTTTCTTCGGAAGAAGAATCGGCGGCCTGGGGCCAGCCTGAATCGGGGCGTGAGTCAAGGCGTTTTTTGGCTCGTTCCAGAGTCTCGAGTACTTCTGCGCGTACGATGGGTTTTAACATGTACTCAAAAACAGGAAGGCTTACACACTTTCTGGCATATTCGAACTGGTCGAAGGCAGTCATGATAATGATGATGAGCTGAGGATATCTGGATGTGGCAATCTTGGTGAACTCGATACCATCCATGAAGGGCATGGAGATGTCCACAAAGACTACGTCGGGCTTCATGTCGTCGATGACGTTGATGGCCTCGATACCGCTTGCGGCCTCGCCTACCACTTCCATATTGACGCTCTCCCAGTCGATGGAGCCTCTCATAAGGTTTCTTGCGGACTGTTCGTCGTCTATTAACATTACTCTGTATTTATCGCTCATTGGTAATCTCCCGCTTAGGAATGATAAATTCTATTTCAGTATATTCGCCCACCGCGCTACGTATCTTGACTACGTCGTCGGTGCCGCAGAAATAGCGGATTCTTTGGATAGTGCCCCACAGGCCGAAGCTTTCGGAAGGATCCGGCTCCCCCTTAAGGCTTCCTTTATTGTGCTCGGAAAGAAGCTTTTCAATCTGTTCCTCGGTCATGCCCACACCCGTATCCTTCACATATATGTGAAGCACCCCATCCAGGAGGCGGCTCTTAATACTGATGGTTCCGGGTTCACCGGTAAGTCTGATACCATGATAGATGCTGTTTTCAACTATAGGTTGCAGAATCAGTTTGGGTATAATATAACTCTCGGTATCTTTTGCTATATCGTACACATCCTCAATGATGTCGCCGTAGCGAAGCTTCTGAAGTTTAAGGTAATCCCTTACAATATTGATCTCACGAATCAGGGGAATTTCCCGATCACCTTTACTTAGGAAATTACGATAAAAGCTTCCCAATGTTTCCAATGCGGAATGCACATCAGAAGCTCCCGCATCCATAGCCATTGATCCTATGGTTTCAAGGGAATTGTAAAGGAAATGGGGCTTAATCTGCTCATGGAGCACACGCATCTCGGCACGCCTGATTACCTGCTCATTATCCAGATTCTTTTGATGCAAATCATTGACACGCTCAACCACTCCATTGTAAGAATCCTTCAGCACGCCTATTTCATTTTTAGGAATATCTATGTCTATTTTATTGAGAGTTCCCTTCTCCTTACTTTCCTCCAGGGCTTCCGTAAGTTCCGAAACCGGGCTCGTAATGTTCTTTGTAATATATGAGCCCGCAATTACAATAGCTATCAGGAAAACTAACAGCATACCGAGCAAAACATATACCGTTCCATACATTACAAATCCGTTTTCAATTGGCGCGGCAATGGCAATGTTAATCGGTATGTCATTAATCTGCCTTACGGACAACATAAAGTCTTTGTCGGAATTTCTGATTATTTTATGAGTTACTGTTTCAGAAACATTTATTCCTTCAAAAAAAGGTATTATGGACTCATCTCCCGAAAGATATGTTCCGTCAGAACTTATTACCACAATGTTCTTGCCGGATACCGCATCAAGTTTTCTGTCTATAAAAACGCTTGATATATTCATAAACATCATACCGATTCGGTGCTGAGTACTCATATCGTATACCATACGGCCAATACTCACAAAAGGGCGCCCCTTTATCCTGAATATGGCATTATCGGCATTAACGGAAATCACCGCGCCACCCATTTTGTCCTCAATGGGCCGTTTCCACTCGGGGTCGGCAATCCGCTCGAAGTTAATCATATACTGATCTCTGTTGGAGGCCACAAATTCGCCGTCATCACGAAAAGCAAAAACTGAATCCACCATGGTGGTAGAACTCAAAACACCCATGATGCCCCTTCTGGTGAAATATAGAAATCCCGCATCAAGTTTTGAAGCCGGTGCTGTCAGATAGTCTATGAACCCGGCATCCATCATAACAAGCCTTGACATTTCCTTGTATCTGTCGATATCCGAAAGAATGCTGTCGGACACGGAATTAAGTGTAGTGGTGGATTCTCTTATGATGGTCTCCCGTCTTTCTTTGTTCACTATATAGAAGACGGAAACAAAAAAAGAAACCGAAAGAAGCAAGACTATTATGAGCATAATAACTCTTAGTCCGGCCACCATCGAATTCTTTACACGAATCTTCTTTTTCCCATTCCCGGATATTGTCATCAAAACCTTGCCCCCCACTCTCAATCCATTAATGAATTGTACCATTCTTTTAGAATAATTACAAATTCAGTTCCTCCATAATCACCGAAATTCTTAATGAAGAATTCCGGGATTGTATGCGGTCGCCAAATGTCTGCCCGAGCAAGTTCGGCAGCCGCTTGGCTCGTCGCTATACAAAAAAGAGGCCGGCGGATTATCGGCCTCTTTGCAATCTGAACTATTTAGAATTAACCCTTTACGGCACCAACCATAAAGCTTTCCTGAATACGTCTGCTCATGAATACATAAACAATAAGCATGGGGAAGGTTGCAAGCAAAAGTCCTGCGCCCACCAGACCCCAGTCTGTAATGTTACTGCCCTTGAGGTTGGAAACGAATACCGGAAGAGTATAGTGTGCTTCATCCGCGAAAACACTTGCGAACATGAACTCGTTCCAGCACTGTAAGAAAATGTAAATACCCATGGTAGCAAGAGCGGGTTTCATAAGGGGAACGATAATGTAGAAGAAAGTGCCCCAAAGTCCGCAACCGTCTATGCAGGCAGATTCATCAAGTTCTTTTGGAATATCGTTCATAAAGCCCGTACATACCATTATAGCCATGGATAGCGAGAACGCCGCATATGGGATGATAAGTGCGGAATAACTCTTTAAAACGCCCATCTTACTGAAGGATGCATAGATAGGATACAAAGCAACATGCATGGGAATTGTAATACCAAGCATGAAAATGCTGTTTAAAGTTTTGCTGCCCTTCCATGCGATTCTGGTGATTGCATAGGTTGCCATCAAAGCAGCCACAAGGCAGATAACAATAGTCGCCGCAGCAACCAAAACGCTGTTTGAAAAGCATTTTTCAAGACCACCGTTAGCAAAGAAAAGTCTTTTTCCACTAACCTTTTTACCAAGTCCGAATACTCTTGAGTAATTGGACCACATCCACTCTTTGGGAAGTCCGATAACATTGGTACCGGTAATTTCTGCTGAACTCTTAAGTGAAAAAGTAAAGAGGTAGTAAAGAGGGAACAAATCGATTAAAAGCCAAATAATAAGTCCGGCATATATTAAGCCCTTAACAAACTTGTTGGTTCTTTTCACGCTATACAGTTCGGAATTGTAAGCAAATGAATTATTTCCTGCCATATATATTCCTCTCCTTAAATAACCAGTTTATCAGGATAGCAAAAGCAAAGCACATTACAATCATTATCACCGCAATGGCACTTGCAATACCACCCGCATTATGGAATGCATACCGGACTAACATTAAACTGGGTACTTTATATGAGCAGTTATAGGCATCCTTGGCAAAAACCTTGATAAGGTCATATGACTTAAGAGAACCTGTAATTGCAAAAATGATGCTTACCTTGATGATGGGCTTGATGCAGGGGATAATAACGTATCTGTTAATCTGTCCGTCTGTAGCACCGTCAAGCATGGCTGCTTCTCTGAGTTCGGGTGAAACACCTTTAACTCCGGCATACATAAGAAGCATGTGATATCCCACATACTGCCAGATGGTGGGGATAAATACCGCCAAAAGTGCAGTTTTCTTGTTACCGAGGAGACCTTCAGGGGGAAGACCCGTCCACTGGAAAAACTCAAATGCCTTGGTAATAAGACCGTAAATAGGATTATATATTTTCTCCCACAGCATACCGATTACAACCGCAGAAATAAGTACGGGCATAAAGTATACCGAAAGATAGAAACGCTCACCTTTAATTCCTTTACCCAGCATAAGCGCAAGGCCCAATGAAAGAGGCAACTGGATAAAGACAGACAGAGCCGCAAGAATAAGTGCATTTATTACAGCTCTTCCGAAATCATATTTGGGTGTAAAAAGATCTTTGTAGTTTTGCAATCCGACATATTGTCCCGGATCGGTGAAGGTTCTGTACTCAAACAGGCTGTGATGTACCGAAGCCACAATAGGGTAAATCAGAATACCAACAAACAATGCCAGGGCAGGAAGCAGAAATAAGAAAACTGTGAGGTTTTTATTTTTTCTGTGCATGACTAATTCCTTCCAAGGGGGTAGGGGTACAAATATTCGTAAAATCAGCGGATATCTTAATGATAAACTCCGAATTTAAATGCAATCGCCAAATGTCCGCTCGAGCAAGCTCGGCAGCCACTCTGCTCGTTGCTTTAACACAAAAACGGCCTCTCCCATCCCCTATGTGGGAGACACGGGAAAGGCCGCATTTTTTATTGCTTAACCGTCTTCGGTAAGATTATCTGATGGCGTTCTTTAACTCTTCGATAAAGCCTGCGCCGTCGATTTCTTTACCAAATACCTTTGCAACTGCTTCAAGGTAAGGATCCTTGTCAACTGCGCTCTGAGCGGTATCACCGAAAAGAACGTAGCTGTCAGCGTTTGCGCAAATCTCAGCAACCTTCTGGGTAAGAGGGTTGATGTCGCTTGCATCATAGTCGGGTGTCCATGCAGGAAGACCGCAACCAAGAAGGTAACCGTGATGGCAGATTGCCTTACCAAGTTCTGCTGCATACTGAGCAGCAAGTTCAGCATTGGGTGAAGAAGCGGATACAGCAAGAGTATCTGAAGGTCCACCGATTAACTGACCAAGCTTAGACTTGGAAGAATCTATTACAGGGAACTCGGTAACTTTAACCTTGGAAAGGAATTCGCCATCGTTTGCCTTAGCAAAGTCAGCGCAGTTCCAAGTACCATTCTGGTAGAATGCAGTTCTTCCATCGATGAAGTTCTGCTTAACATCGTCGTTTGAAAGAGATGTAGCTGCAGGATCGAAGTATCCCTTTGTAATCATTTCCTGTAAGGTATCAACTGCCTTTGCAACGTCAGGGTTGTCATAGGAAGCTCTGCCAAGGAAGATATCGTTAAGGGCGTCAGAACCGATGCTCTTCTGGATAACGGGCTCAAGATACTCGGTTACGCACCATGTCTCGCCACCGGCACAGCCGAAAGGAATGATTCCCTTTGCAACAAGTGCATCACAGCAAGCGATGAGGTCATCGTAAGTCTCGGGAACGTGATCCCAACCTGCTTCTGCAAGAAGGTCCATGTTAGCGAAAAGTGCAACGATGTTCATAGTTGTGGGAACACCGTAGTGCTTGCCATCATATGTTGTATTGCCAAGCATGCTCTCAGGAAGTTCGTTGGAGTACTTAGCAAGTACATCATCGAGGCAGTAAACCTTGCCTTCCTTAACAAAGTCGCCAAGGAATGCGCAAGACCATGTGAAGAAGATATCAGGAACTTCATTTGCTGCCATAGCTGCTGCAATCTTGGTCTTGTAAGCTTCGTTTTCAATTGCTTCCCACTCAAGTTCAACATTGGGGAAGGTTGTCTTTAAATCTTCAATTGCTGCTTCATAAGCAGGACGGTTAGAATCACCTTCTGTAGCGATACACCACATGGTGAGTTTAACCTTTTCTTCTGTAGCAGGTTCTGTTTCCTTAGAAGCAGAAGCCTCAGTGGATGATGCGGAAACGCTTGTTTCTGTTGAAGAAGCAGAAGCAGGTGTTTCATTTCCACATGCTGCTAAACCAAGTGTCATAACACCGGCAAGCAAAATAGCTGCTAAACGTTTAATTTTCATAATCCCTCCTATAGATAATTGAAAATTGTCTCGCGACGGCACCATGCCGCCGTTACAGTCAAAGTATAAACGAATACGTTTAAGTAGTGAATTAAAATTTTTTACTTTCGTAAGTACATTTTTTACCTTTTTGTCTGTTTTTTTGTGGAAAAACGTTTTTCTTTTGTGCATTCTGCGAGCCACAACAAGCACATTTTTTACCTTGCACAAAAAAGTGCTTAAGAAAAAGCAAAAAAATGCGAATTGGGGATACAGATGTGACATGTTGACTATGCTGTGCGTTATCGGCAAAAATAGGCATAACAAAACCGCCCCGAAATCCTCGGAGCGGTTTAATACTCTCTTACTCTTCGTAAGGCTTAATGGTGATGATGCTTCCGTCGGGACGATACTTAAGCTCGGTGAACTTAACACATCTTCTGTGGTTGATACCGTTTGAAAGCTCGCAATCGTGGTAGAACAAATACCACTTACCCTTGTACTCAACGATTGAATGGTGAGTGGTCCAGCCAAGTACAGGCTCCATGATACGTCCGCCATAAGTGAAAGGACCTGCGGGGCTGTCGGATGTAGCATATACAATGTAGTGGGTAGTACCGGTTGAGTAGGAAAGGTAGTACTTACCGTTGTATTTGTGCATCCAGGGGCCTTCGAAGTAACGTCTGTCTTCGTCACCAACCTTAATAGGATCACCGTTTTCATCTAAAATAACAAGATTCTTGGGTTCTGTCTTAAAAGAAAGCATATCATCGTTAAGCTCTGCAAACATGGGACCCTGAGCTGCTTCGTCGGGATTGATGGAGCCTTCAAGCTGGCAATCCTTGGGGTCATAGTAACCCTTCTTCCAGTTATCAAGCTGGCCTCCCCAGAGACCGCCGTAGTAAAGGTAAGCGCGTCCGTCCTCGTCCACAAAAGAAGCGGGGTCGATGCTGTAGCTACCCTTAATGTAATCATCTTCTGCCTTGAAAGGTCCTACGGGAGACTTGGAAGTGGCAACGCCGATTCTGAAAAGACCTTCTTTGTCCCTTGCAGGGAAATAAAGGTAATAAGTGTCGTTCTTGAATGCTACGTCGGGAGCCCACATCTGTTTGGAAGCCCACTTAACGTCTCTTACGTGAAGAGCTTCGCCGTTGTCAACGCAGGGAGCGTCGAGATTGTCCATGGAAAGGATGTGATAATCCTCCATTCTGTACTCATCTCCGCTGTCATTGTCCTCACCCTCATGAGGGATGTCGTGCGAAGGATAAATGTATATCTTACCGTCAAATACATGCGCTGACGGATCTGCAGTAAAAATGTGTGTAACCAAAGGTTTTCTCTCTTGACTCATACTGTTCTCCTCTAATCAATACTCTGCATAATCTGTGCTATTTTACAGTAGCGTAACATATGAGCCAAAGAACGCGCATATCAAAAACTGCTTTTTATTGCTCATTTTTCACCATTTAAGGAAACTTTCCCGCACAAATCAAAAGAGCCCCGCCGGTTTGGCAGGGCTCATAATCTTTCTTTGTATTAATCCACCTTGGGAAGTCTTGCTCTGAACTTCTCAAGCTCGGCGTCTGTAGGAATGTAGTCATCCATCTTGCCGTCGTGGAATTTTTCATATGCTACCATGTCGAAGTAGCCGGTACCGGTGAGTCCGAAGACGATGTTCTTTTCTTCGCCGGTTTCTTTGCACTTAAGAGCTTCGTCGATGGCAACTCGGATAGCATGTGAGCTTTCTGGAGCGGGAAGGATACCTTCAACACGGGCAAACATCTCTGCAGCCTCGAATACGTCAGTCTGCTTAACGCTTCTTGCTTCCATAAGACCCTGGTCGTAAAGCTCTGAAAGGATGGAGCTCATGCCGTGGTATCTTAAGCCGCCTGCGTGGTTGGGAGCGGGAATAAAGTCGCTGCCGAGGGTATACATCTTGGCAAGAGGACATACCATACCGGTATCGCAGAAGTCGTACGCGTAAACGCCTCTGGTAAGGCTGGGGCAGGATGCGGGCTCAACTGCGATAATCTGATAATCAGCCTCACCGCGAAGCTTCTCGCCCATGAAAGGAGCGATAAGACCGCCGAGGTTGGATCCGCCGCCGGCGCAGCCGATTACGATGTCGGCCTTAATGCCGTATTTGTCAAGAGCCGCCTTGGTCTCAAGACCGATAACGGACTGATGCAAAAGAACCTGATTCAAAACGCTTCCGAGCACATATCTGTAGCCGGGTGTTCCGACTGCCACTTCAACTGCTTCGGAAATAGCACAGCCAAGTGAACCGGTGGTGCCGGGATGCTCGGCCAAAATCTTCTTGCCTACGTTGGTGGTTTCAGAGGGTGAAGGTGTTACGGATGCACCGTAAGTACGCATAACTTCGCGTCTGAAAGGCTTCTGCTCGTAGGAAACCTTAACCATGAATACCTTACAGTCAAGGTCAAAATATGAACAAGCCATTGATAAAGCGGTACCCCACTGACCTGCACCGGTCTCTGTAGTAACGCCCTTAAGGCCCTGCTTCTTAGCGTAGTAAGCCTGAGCGATTGCGGAATTAAGCTTGTGGCTTCCGCTTGTATTGTTACCCTCGAACTTGTAGTAAATGTGTGCGGGGGTGCCTAACTTCTTCTCTAAGCAGTATGCACGTACCAAAGGTGCGGGACGATACATCTTATAGAAGTTTCTGATTTCTTCGGGAATCTCATAAAATTTGGTGTCGTTGTCAAGTTCCTGCTTAACAAGCTCATCACAGAATACTACAGAAAGCTCTTCTGCAGTCATGGGCTGATGAGTGCCCGGATTAAGTAAGGGTGCCGGTTTCTTCTTCATGTCGGCACGAAGGTTGTACCATGCCTTAGGCATTTCGTTTTCTTCAAGATAAATTTTGTAAGGGATTTCTTTTGACATTTTTCTGTCTCCTTTCGCGTGTGGATCGGGACTGTCTGTACTAAATCTGAGTACAAAAAAAGTCCCGACAGTTTCTGCCGGGACAGGAATTATCCTGCGGTGCCACCCTGCTTGGTACTTACGCGTACCCTCTCATGCATACATACATATGCGGATTTTTGATTACGGGGAATCTTACCCCGGCTTCGATACTAAGGTTGCCCTGTTCCCTCTGCCCTCGGGAGTCCATTCGTCTCTCAATTCGGTATCGCAATCTCACCGCCTGCGATTCTCTGTGACTGATTGTATAGAGATTACTTCTCTCCTTCATCGGTTTAAACTGTTATAGCATAGCTTACAGACAAAAGTCAAGGATTATTACAAATTTTCTGCAAGTTCTAAGATAAGCCTCTCGCTCTTCTCCCAGCCGAGGCACGCATCCGTAATGGACTTACCGTATACTCCGCCGTTAACCGCCTGGCGACCGTCCTCGATGTAGCTTTCCACCATAAAGCCCTTCACAAGCTTTCTGACTTCGGGATTGTGCTTCATGGAATTGATAACGTCATTGATGATGCGAGGCTGCTCAAAAGGATCCTTGCCGGAGTTGGCATGATTGGTATCGATGATAACTGCCGGGTTCTGAAGCTGTCTCTCACCGTACTGCCTTAATAGTCTCGTCAAATCTTCGTAGTGATAGTTCGGAAGCGACTCGCCGTGCTTGTTGTTGTAGCCTCTTAAAATAGCATGTGCGTAAGGGTTACCCGTCGACTTAACCTCCCAGCCTCTGTAGATAAAAGCATGCGGATGCTGAGCCGCGAGTATTGCATTGAGCATTACATCGTAATCGCCGCTGGTAGGATTCTTCATGCCGACCGGTGCACATATTCCGCTGGCCGTAAGTCTGTGTTGCTGGTCCTCAACGCTTCTTGCGCCAACCGCAACGTATACGAGAAGGTCGTCAAGATACTGATAGTTCTCGGGATAAAGCATCTCATCCGCGCAGGCAAAACCGGTCTCCTCAACCGCCCTCATGTGCATGTGCCTTGTCGCAATAATGCCCTTGAAAAGGTCTGACTTCTCGTTGGGATTGGGCTGATGAAGCATACCCTTGTAGCCTTCGCCGGTAGTGCGGGGTTTATTGGTGTAAATCCTCGGCACAATTATAATCTTATCCTTAACCTTCTCCTGTACCGGTACAAGCCTTGAAATATAGTCAATTACGCTGTCCTCATTGTCGGCTGAGCAAGGTCCGATAATAAGAATCATCTTATCGCTTCTGCCTGAGAAAACGGCTTCAAGCGCGGCTTTTCTCGTCTCAACAATTTTCTCGGCGCTTTCGGAAAGCGGTACCATATCTTTAATCTCTGCAGGAAGAGCAAGTCTTCTTACAAATTCAAAATTCATATTCATTCTTTGTTAAACCCCGCTCTTCTCTTGGTGGACAGTCTCATCTTCTCCTTGATGCCGGCCTCGTCTTCTTCTTCAATCATACGCTTAAGCTCGCCCATCTCGTCCATAAAATCATTCATGCGCTTAAGAAGTGCATCCTTGTTTAGGAAGAATAACTCCGACCACATATTCTCATTGATATTGGCGATTCTTGTAAGGTCTCTGAAGGAGTCGCCCGTGTAATTTACAAGGTTCTCATCATCATCACAAGTCATAAGAGCCACGGCTATGCAGTGAGTAAGCTGAGACACGTATGCAATCATACTGTCATGTTCTTCCGGCGAAAGAACGGATATCCGATTAAATCCAAGTAATCCTCCGAGATTCTCGCACCATCTTATAGCCTCACCGCTGTTTGCCTCGGTAGGCACCACAATAAAGTTCGCGTCTCTGAAAATCTTATCATCGCTGTTCTTGACACCGTATACCTCGCGACCTGCCATGGGGTGAGCCGCAATAAACTCAGCATCTGGTCTTAAAATCTTCTGGATATCGTATACTACAGGGCTCTTGACACCGGTTACATCGGTAATCATGACACCGCTCTTAAAGTGCTTCTGATTGTCCGAAATCCACTTCACAACCTTTGTCGGGTAAAGCGCGAGGATGATGCAGTCAGCCGCCCCTATAAGTTCGGGATCGTCATAAGACGCACCCTTGCTGATGATACCCTTCGCCAGACCAAACTCTATCGACTCGGGGTTCGCATCAATCGCATGAATGTGGTAGCCGATACGCTTAAGAGCTCTTGCGTAGCTTCCGCCCATGAGACCCAGTCCCACGATTAATACATTTTTCTCACTGATCCATTCCATTTCAATATTCCTTCTTTACATTTATTCCTAAGCTTTCAATATCTTCAAAAAAGTCGGGATAGCTCTTGGCCACCGCCTCGGCGCCTTCTGTCTCTCCGCCCGTAACTGTAAGAAGAAGACTCATTGCCATAACAATCCTATGGTCGTTGTGACCGTCTATCGGTTCGGTCGGTGCATGTAACGCGCCCCCGTGAACTTCTATCTCGTTATCGTACAAATCGGTCTTGATACCAAGCTTTAAAAGTTCCGATGCCATTGCCTCGCCGCGGTCGCTTTCTTTGACCTTTAAGCGTCTTGTGCCGATAAATCTTGCTCCGTTTCCCGCTGCCGCAAGTGCCATCAACACCGGCGCCAGGTCCGGGCAATCGGACAAGTCAAGCGTTGCATGCCCGCGCGACAGCTTTTCATAATACGCTTCATAAACTCTGTCGCCCTGCAGGCTCTTAACATCAAGGCCTGTAACCTTCACATCGCCACCAAGTACATTAAACGCATCAAGAAACGCCGCGTTGGAATAGTCGCCTTCCACCTCAATGTCGGAAGCGACGTACGCACTCTCGCCCTTTATAAACAACGTATTGTCGTCCTGCCATACGATATCCACGCCAAAATCCTTAAGCGCCTTCACCGTCAGGTTAATATACGATCTGCTCTCAACCGGCGGAAGCAGCAATATCACGCTGTCTCCCTTAAGAAGCGGAAGTATGAAGAGTAGCCCCGTAATAAACTGGCTGCTTACGTCCCCCGGAATCTTGTAAACTCCCGAAGACAGCTTACCCTCCGTCTCTATCCTGTCGTCGAACCGATTGAACACTATACCGTTGGCCTTACAAATATCTTCATATACGCTTAACGGCCTCGTCATAAGCTTGGCACTTCCGTAAAAAGAATTTCTTCCGCCAAGCCCCAGCGCTATGCCCATCATGAAGCGAAGTGTGCTACCGCTTTCGCGACACATAAACTTTCGCTTCTCCTTGGCATTGTCATAAGGAAACGCCCCTCTGACAGTAACGAAGTCCTCACCGGCCGTAACCTCGGCTCCAAGCTCTCTCACGCAATCTATGGTAGCCTTAATATCTTCCGAATAAGCCACATTTGTAATCTTCGAAGTACCGCTTGCCAGCGCCGCCGCTATTATATCTCTGTGCGCCATGCTCTTAGATGGCGGTGCGCTTATAGTTCCTGTAGCCTTCGATTGCTCAATCCTAACTTTCACTTTTGTCTCCCTGTAACTATTCAAGCACGCATCCGGGCTTGTATGTACCAAGTACCTTTACGCTCTTACACTCGCCCTTTAAAATCTTAAGCATCTTCTCGGCATTCCTGGTATCAGCCTTGCCCTCGATTTCGGTGTAGAAATAATATTGCCAGTTTTTCTTTTTAAGAGAGCGGCTTCTTATCACCCTCATGTTGTAGCCGAATACCGCGAGTACGCCTATCGCTCTTGCAAGCGCGCCCGCCTCATGCTTAACCGTAAAAAGAAGTATAAACGAATCATGGTCGGGTCTGTCGGGAGTCACATCTTCCTTGCGCTTTAACACCGCGAATCTAGTAGTGTTGTCGCGACTGTCATTGATGGCCTTTTTAAGAACCTTGAGGCCGTAGAGCTTGGCTGTCTCCACACTGGCGATGGCGCCTATCGACTTATCATTAAGATTAGCTACTTCTCTTGCGGCGCGAGCCGTATTCTCAAAAGTGGTCTTTAAGAGTTTATGTGCATCTATAAACTTCTCGCACTGTTCAAGCGCCTGGGGGTGGCTTATAACCTGCTTGATACCCTCAAGCTTGCTTCCCTTGACTCCAAGCAGACAATGAGTCACGGGTAGCTCGTATATGCCCTCGACCATGAGCGGTCCCGTAAAAAGCATATCCATTACCTGTCCGACTTCGCCTGCCATGCTGTTCTCTATGGGAAGTACCGTAATATCCGTCTTACCGGTTACCGTAGATTCATAGGCGTCTTTAAAGTTCTTGTAATGAAGGGTCTCTGCTTCCGGCACAATCTTAGCCGTGGCTATGTGTGCAAAAGAACCTTCTATGCCGCTGTATGCTGCTTTAATTGATTTGTTTGATTCGTTACTCATTCTTTTCCTCTTTAATCGCCAAAGAAAAAGCGCCATCCCCCGAAAGGAACGACGCTTAAATACCTAATACGTACTTACGCTCCTACGGGACACATTAATTTCTTGCGGTAAAAGGCATAATAATAAAAGCTTGTAAAGACACAAGCCTCGGTAAAGTAATAATAATACTTAACCTGCTTAAAACCTTTCATACTGAGTCCCTTCGTTGCGTGCGATTTTATCACTTTAAACCGCTAAACTAGAAGTACTATAACATATTCGATTGTGTAAAGTCAATACCTAAATTATTCTACCGTAACACTCTTGGCAAGGTTTCTCGGCTTATCGACGTCAAGGCCCTTGGAAACACTGATGTAGTAGCCAAGTAACTGAAGCGGAATAATCGCAAGGCTTCCGATAAAGTGCTCGTCAACCTTGGGAACGTATACGGAGAAGTTAACGCTGTCTTCAACGTCGTACTTGCCGTATGCGGTAACACCCATCAAGAATGCGCCTCGTGACTTACATTCCATCATGTTGCTTAAGGTCTTCTCGTAAATGTCGCTCTGAGTAAGGACGCCGATTACAAGAGTGCCGTCTTCGATAAGGGAAATCGTACCGTGCTTAAGCTCACCTGCAGCGTAAGCCTCGGAATGAATGTAGCTTATCTCCTTCATCTTAAGGGAACCTTCAAGGCAGATTGAGTAGTCAACGCCTCTTCCGATAAAGAAAACGTCCTTGGCATTGGCGTACTTGGCCGCAAACCACTGGATACGCTCCTTGTCCTCTAAGATCTTGTTAATCTTCTCGGGAATGGTGAAGAGTTCTTCAATATATGTTTCATAAGAGTCCAAAGAACCTCTCTCTACCGCAAATTCAAGTGCAAGCAAGTCTGCACATACAAGCTGGCAGCTGTATGCCTTGGTGGTTGCAACCGAAATCTCGGGGCCCGCAACAGTATACATTACGTAGTCGGCTTCTCTTGCGATGGAGCTTCCCACAACGTTAACGATTGCAAGGGTTTTGATGCCGCGTTCCTTGGATATTCTTAAAGCGGCAAGGGAATCGGCAGTCTCACCGGACTGTGAAATAATGATTACAAGGGCATCCTGCCTAACCTTAGCTTTAGAATATCTGAACTCAGATGCAAGCTCTACTCTTACGGGAATGTCCGCAAGATCTTCAAAAATATACTTGGCCTGCATGCCTACATGCCATGCGGAACCGCAGGCTACAAAGTAAACTTCGGAGAAATTCTTAATCTCTTCGGCAGTAAGTCCCACTTCGGAAAGATTAATCTTTTTGGTGCTTTCGTCAACATACTTATGAAGTGTATCGCTTACAACCGTGGGCTGTTCGTGAATCTCCTTCATCATGAAGTGTTCGTAACCGCCCTTCTGAGCTGCTTCCGCATCCCAGCTTATCTCGGTTAATTCTTTCTCAATAACATCGCCGTCTAAGTTGTAGAACTTAACCTCTCCCGCAGAAAGCTCTGCCATCTCAAGGTTGCCGATGTAATAAACGTTTCTGGTGTAATTAAGGATGGCCGGTACGTCAGAAGCAATGAAAGATTCCTTGTCATTAAGGCCGATAATCATGGGAGAATCTTTTCTGGCCACGAAAATCTTGCCGGGGAAATCCTTAAACATTACCGCAAGCGCATATGAACCGCGCACGCGCACGATGGTCTTGGCAAGCGCATCGATTGGGCCTACCTTGTATTTCTTGTAATAATAATCCACAAGCTTAATAAGCACTTCGGTATCCGTCTGTGAATAGAACTGATAACCGTGGCGCTCCATCTTGGACTTAAGCTCCTGATAGTTCTCGATAATACCGTTATGAACGCCCACAACCGCAGACTCTACGGGGCCGGAACCCGAATTGGTGCAGTTGCCCGATACATGGGGATGCGCATTGATACGGCTCGGTGCGCCGTGGGTAGCCCATCTTGTATGACCGATTCCGCAATTACCGACAATGGCATTGCCGTTATCGGTCTTCTCAATAAGATTCTTAATCTTACCGATGGTCTTAACGACTTCGGCAGGCTTATCACCGTCTCTTACAGCAATGCCCGCTGAGTCATAACCTCTGTATTCAAGTTTTGAAAGGCCTTCAAGTAACACATGTGAAGCCTGTTTGTCACCTATATAACCTACTATTCCGCACATAAAAATCTCCTTGTGTGTTAATATGCAAGAAAAATAATACCACTTGAGACGCTTCTTGAAAAGTTTTTTATTCTTAGGAACTCTTTAAGAAAAATTAATCTTTGCCGGGGGAATTTAAATCACCGTAATTATTTGGTACAATCAAAGCAGAATCGCTTATCCGTTAATTATTCACGATTATAATGAATTGTGGCAAAAGTATATTCTTTTGTTTAAATACAAGTAATAACAAGGGGTAATGCAATGTATACTAAAGCGATATATGTAATGGTGGACTTTTTGGCCGTTATAATCATGTTCTTTACGTTATATGCGCTTGATAACGTGAAGCATGAATATGCTAAGTGGCTTAAAAGAGCGCTAATGATGGGGTCGATTGCGGTAGTGGCAAATATTTTTGTTGCCCTTTCTTATAATGCTCTCATGGCATCCGTCGCTTATTGTGCATACTTTTCGACCATCAACTGGATTCTGTATTTTCTGTACGGATTCTGTATGCTTTATACCGAGCATGACGATATTCTTAAGAAAACATCGGGACTGATTGTGTTCCTGATGCTTATCGATACTGTTTCCATTTATTTAAACTTTGCGTTCGGACATCATTTCTACATCTATGAAGATGTGGATTCTTCGGGTGTGTCTTATTTCCTTACGGGCTTTAAGCCTTTCTACTACGCACACCTGGCGCTTGACTATCTGGTGATGCTGGCTGCTCTTGTTTTTATCGTGTACAGAATCGTAAAGAGCTACAGCTTGTACCGCGTTAAGTACGTTATTATATTGTCCTGCCTTTTGGTGGTTGTATTTCTTAACCTTTTGTATATGGCTTTTTCGCTTGTGCTCGACATTTCGGTTGTGTTCTACGCCGTGGCCGGTGCTCTCGTATACGGTTCCATAACGGTATTTGTGCCTAGGAGCCTTATGAACGTATCCCTCGGGCGAGCGCTTGATGATATCAAGGAAGGTCTTATCCTCTTTGACATCAACGACTCTTGTATCTATGCCAATGCTTTTGCCAAGAACCGTTTCGATATTGATGAAGAAACATACAATTTCAGCTGCGAACCGGTGTCGTCGGTGGTCAAAGAAATCATACTGACCGGCGAAACCTTCGGCGAGACTCCCTATATCAAGAATGCTGTCCGCGACGGCATTGCCAGGACCGAACATTATAAGATTAAATTTAATAAGCTTACGGACAAAAATAATCGTGTAATCGGTTCCTACTTCCTGATACAGGATACCACAGAAGAGATTTATTATCTTGCGACCATCAACGAAGCCAAGAACAACGCCGACAACGCCAACCGCGCAAAGAGTGCGTTTCTTGCCAACATGTCTCACGAAATCCGCACTCCTCTTAACTCGGTGTTAGGCCTTAACGAAATGATTTTAAGAAGCGAGCAGGATCCGGAAATCAGAGGCTATGCCGAAGAGATTAAGCAGTCGGGCGCAATTCTTTTAAGCCTGATAAACGATATACTTGACTTCTCCAAAATTGAAGCCAACAAAATGGACCTTGTGCTTGTTGAGTACAATCCCCATAAGCTTCTTAACGACATTAAGCAGTACTTTGAGCAGCTTGCGGCCGAGAAGGATTTATACATCAAGATTAACTGCGATTCGGAGATGCCAGCGGTCTTATACGGCGACGAAAAGCGCCTCCGCCAGGTTCTTTCGAATATCGTTTCAAATGCTATCAAGTACACTAAGGAAGGCGGCGTAACCCTTACCGTTTCCTGCAACTTCTTATCATATAAGACCCTTGACCTGCTGTTTGAGGTTACCGATACGGGTATCGGTATTTCCGAACATGACCTGTCTCACATCTTTGATTCCTTCAAACGTGTTAACGAAGGTCAGAATGCCACCATTCAGGGCACGGGACTCGGTCTTACCATTACCAAGGAACTTGTGGAGCTTATGCAGGGCCAAATTCGGGTATCCAGTGAGCAAAATAAAGGTACCACCTTCAATGTCAGCCTTCCTCAGACAATCGTTGACAGAACGCCTCTCGGTCCCTTTGAAGAGAAGCGCGAGAATAAAGCTCCCACCTATCAGGAAAGCTTCCGTGCTCCCACCGCCAACATTCTGGTGGTGGACGATGTGCAGGTTAACTTAAAGGTTGTCGAGGCCCTTCTTAAGAGAACCCTCATTAAGGTCGACAAGGCAACCGGCGGCGCCGAGGCTATTAAGATGTGCGATGAAAAGAAATACGATTGTATCTTCCTTGACCACCGCATGCCTTCGCCCGACGGTATCGAAACCTTCAGAGCGATTTCCGTAAGCGGTCTTAACACTGATACACCCATTATCGTTCTTACCGCCAACGCCCTTAGCGGTGCCGATATCGAATATCGCCAGATAGGCTTTAGCGACTACCTTTCAAAGCCCATTAAGAGCGATGAGCTCGAGGCTATGCTTATTAAGTACTTACCGCCCGAGAAGGTTACCTTGATGTAGCGACAAGAGCTTCTTTGGCAGGCAAAAGAAAGACAATTTAAAACCCCTGTGGTATCTTAATTTACGCCACAGGGGTTCTTTATTAATGTGCAATGTCGGGAATTACTTCTCCCACTTCCAACCTGCTACTTCAGGAAGGTCTTCACCGTACTGGTGAATGTACTGGGTGTGCTCAACAAGCTTGTCGCTCATCTTCTGGTAGAGGTAAGCGCCACGGTTTCCAAGCTGAGGAAGATACTTGATAGCATCCTGAACAAGATGGAAACGGTCTACATTGTTCTGTACACGTACATCGAAAGGTGTGGTGATGGTACCTTCTTCTTTGTAGCCACGAACGTGAATGAGACGGTTGTTGTGACGTCTGTAAGTAAACTCGTGTACGAGTGATGAATAGCCGTGGAATGCAAAGATTACAGGGCGATTCTGGGTAAAGAGTATATCGTATTCAGCATCTGTGAGTCCGTGAGGATGCTCGGTAGAAGGCTGAAGTTTGAAAAGGTCGACTACATTGATGAAACGAATCTTAATCTCGGGAAGCTCGCTCTTAAGGATAGATACTGCTGCAAGAGCTTCAAGAGTAGGTGTCTCACCTGCGCAGGCAAATACGATGTCGGGATCCTTACCCTGGTCGTTTGATGCCCAATCCCAGATACCGATACCCTGAGTACAATGCTTAACTGCTTCGGGCATTGATAACCACTGGGGTCTGGGATGCTTGGAAGCTACAATGACGTTTACATAGTTACGTGAACGTATGCAGTGGTCGAAGGTAGAAAGCAAACAGTTAGCATCCGGAGGAAGGTAGAGGCGTACTACGTCTGCCTTCTTATTGGCGATATGGTCCATGAAACCGGGATCCTGGTGAGTGAATCCGTTGTGGTCCTGCTGCCATACAGTGGAAGCCATAATTAAGTTAAGAGAAGCGATTTCTTCTCTCCAGGGAAGCTGGTTACAAACCTTAAGCCACTTAGCGTGCTGAGCTGCCATGGAGTCGATGATACGAGCAAATGCTTCGTATGTGGCAAAGAAACCGTGACGACCGGTAAGAAGGTATCCTTCCAACCAACCTTCGCACATGTGCTCGGAAAGCATGGAGTCCATAACACGTCCGTCTACTGCAAGGTTATCGTCTGTATCAAGGTGAGCAGCGTTCCAGTCTCTGTTCTCAACTTCGAATACTGCGTTAAGTCTGTTGGAGTTGGTCTCGTCGGGTCCGAAAATACGGAAGTTCTTGGCATCCTTGTTAAGCTTAAAGATGTCGCGTACGAACTTACCGAGTTCGATCATATCCTGACCTTCTCTCTCGCCGTGACCCTGAGTATCAAATGCATAGTCTCTAAAATCTGGAAGTCTTAAGTCGCGAAGAAGTAATCCGCCGTTACCGTGAGGGTTGGCACCGATACGTGCGTTACCCTTGGGAGCAAGATCCTTAATGTCTGCAAAAGCACGACCGTTCTCATCAAAGAGTTCCTCGGGCTTGTAAGAGCGTAACCACTCTTCAAGTATTCTTAAATGCTCTTCGGGCTTAGCCATAGAAATGGGTACCTGGTGAGCAAGGTAGTTGCCTTCGATTCTCTGTCCGTCAACGTACTTAGGGCCTGTCCATCCCTTGGGAGTACGAAGTACGATCATGGGCCATACGGGACGTGTAGCATCGCCTGTGGTACGAGCGTGTGCCTGGATGTCCTTAATCTTCTCGATTACGGTATCCATGGTCTCAGCCATAAGCTTGTGCATGGTCATGGGGTCATCACCTTCCACAAAGTAAGGCTCCCAACCGCAACCGTGGAAGAAGTCAACGATTTCTTCGTGGCTCATGCGTGCGAAAAGTGTAGGGTTCGCAATCTTATAACCGTTTAAGTGAAGAATGGGAAGTACTACACCGTCGGTAATAGGATTTAAGAACTTGTTAGACTGCCATGAGGTAGCAAGAGGGCCTGTCTCAGCCTCACCGTCACCTACAGTAACAGCGGCGATTAAATCAGGGTTATCAAATACAGCACCAAAAGCATGAGCTACGCCGTAACCTAACTCACCACCCTCGTTAATGGAACCGGGTGTTTCGGGTGCGCAGTGTGAAGGCATACCGCCGGGGAAAGAGAACTGCTTAAAGAGTCTCTGCATACCGGCTTCATCCTCAGAAATGTTGGGATAAATCTCGGAATAAGTGCCATCGAGATAGTCGTTGGCAATATAGAAATTTCCGCCGTGTCCGGGACCGGAAAGTAAAATAAGATCAAGATCATAACGCTTGATTGCACGATTTAAGTGAACAAAAACGAAGTTCTGTCCGGGAACCGTTCCCCAGTGACCTACGATTTTCTTTTTAACCATATCGATGGTCAAGGGCTTTCTAAGAAGTGGATTCTCTAAAAGGTACAACTGTCCTGCTGACAAGTAATTGGCAGCTCTGAACCATCTGTCCATACGATTAAGAAGCTCATCGGTAATCGGACCTTTTTCGGGAATTGAATTTGATGATTCGTACATAAAAAAACTCCTTTCATATTTCGTTATGCCAAACTGCATCATTTAACATATATCACAAGCAGGTTAACACAACGTTATAAATATACAATTGTGCCAATTGGCGGTCAATTGAAAATACTTCCAAAAGTTTGTAGCTCTAAAGCCCTCTTTAGAGCAATGTGACAAAAATTTAACACAATTGTATGTAAAAAGGAGTTTTACCGTAAGGTGTCGTTATTCGGTTATTATTCAGATTTCTGCTGAAACTTAATCTCCTCCGACAAGTTTCTTATATGCATCATATCGTTGAAAAGTTCAATCCTCGGATGCACATAATTTCCCTTGCTTACCGGAAAGTTCACTACGATTATCGATGTATATCCATACGGAAGTGTCACGAGCGTATAGGGAAAAGGAAGATTAAGCAAGCTTGAAAGCACACATGCTCCGGAGCCGCCGTGGCTGAACACTGCCACATTCTTACGCTCATCTGTCGTACAAAGAAAGCGCGAACCCTCATGAATGTATCCCTGCTTTTTCATGAATTTGTCAAACTGCGCGGTGACGTAATCGTAATCCTTTGTCGCTGTGTTGTTCTTAAAGTAAGGGTGCTCGCGCCAGTCATCATGCGCAAAATCGAAGTCCTCTTCGTTAATCATCCAGTCGCCTAACGTCCAAAGGTGGCCGTTCGCCGGAACGCCTTCTCCGCCCCAGGATATTTCATGCATATAATCAAGCACCGTGACCGGAAGCCCCTGCGCCTTGGCCGTGTATGAAGCAGTTTCCTGCGCTCTGCCGTTTGATGATGAATATATCTCGTCAAGGGATTCAAGCGCGAGTCGCTCCGCTGCCGCCGCAGCCTGCTTTCTGCCTGTCTCCGTAAGACAATCGTCTACATAATTGGGTTCGCCGTGGCGAATCATAAACAGTCTCATATGCACCTCTCACTATCAGTCGTTCACGCCGAGAAGCCCGGCGATTCCGTTTATTGTTCTTAACTTGTTTCTGTCGATTTTGGTAATCTGAATGTCGTAACCCCAGTCTTCAAACCTTGAAAAAAGCTCCATTATCGCATACGAATCCAAAAGTCCGCTTTCAAAAAGGTCAAAGTCGTCATCACATATCGTATCGTCTTCACATATCTCTTGAATCAATGCGCGAATGGTTTCTTTTGCAATACTCATAAACTGCCAAGCGCCTTTCTGTCCACCTTGCCGTTGTCGTTAAGCGGCAGTGAATCCACCTGCTTTATCGTTTTGGGAATCATGTAGTGCGGAATCCGCTCTGAAAGTTCCTGCCTGATATCCCGAGTCTTAACCGGAAAATCTGCCTCCACATAGGCTTTAATCGCCTTCACAGTCCCATTGCTGTCATAGCTTGCCACAACTGCGCTGCCGCTCACGCCTTCAAGAGCGTTTATATGGTGCTCTATCTCCTCTAACTCTATGCGATAGCCCATATACTTAATCTGGCTGTCCAATCTTCCCTTGCAGTATAGCAGCCCATTCTTTATATATCCCAAGTCGCCGGTTCTGTAACAATTCACATCGCCGTCTTTGTAAAAGCCGCCCTTAGGCCCTCCGAGATATCCCGAGAATACGCTTTTTCCTTTCAGGACTATCTCGTCATCCACAATCTCTATTTCCGTTGCCGCCGCACAAATCTCTCCCACAGGCAAAAGAAGTTCGTTCTCAGCCATTTCCCGGGTAATTAAAACAGCCGTTACTGCAGACGTCGCTTCGGTGGGCCCGTAAGCATTTATGATTATAAGGTCCGGAAAAGCCTCAAAAAGTTTTCGGGCTACTTTGCTCTCAAGCCGTTCCCCGCAGAAATAAATGCATTTAAGTTTAGAAAAGTTCTTGTAATCAAAAGAACTGTCGATAAGACATAACCTTGCCAAAGAAGGCGTCATGACTGCCACATCAGCTTCCTTAAACGCTTTATAAAAGCCTTCCGGGTCTTCTATTATGTTGCCTTGAAAGGATAACAGTGTGTGCCCGCCGCATAGCGCATAATACAAATCCGCGACACTTAAATCAAAGCTGAAGCTTGCCTGATTAAACACTGTGATGCTTTCGTATTCTTTAAGTGGCATAAGCCCTGAAATCCAGCGAGTGAAATTATCAAGGTTGCTCCTTGAAATCGGCACTCCCTTGGGCTCGCCTGTACTTCCGGAAGTAAAGATTATATATGCGGTGTCGCTGTCGCAATTATGCTCTGTGTCTCCGGCAAAGCGCTTCATGTCGGAAAGGCTTATACACAGAATGTTCTTTATATCCAAAGGCTTATCTGTTATTAGGAGTGTTGCACCGGTTGCCGTGACTATTTTATTTATTCTTAAAAGCGGCGTTCCCTCTTCTATCGGCACATACGGACGCTTTGCAAGCAGACAGGCGAGTATGGTTACCACCATGTAAATGCTTTTGTGTCCATAGACTATGACTGGGGAAGTGCCTTGCTTTCTAAGCAAAGAAGCGTATTCTCTGCTCTCGTCCCATAATGCTTTGTAACTGATGGCTGTGTCCGCAACTCTGTATGCGATTCTTTCGGGAAACTGCTCCGCCGATTGTCTGATGCTTTGTATCGTATCCACTATTCTCTGATCTCGTCTTTCGGGATATATGCGTAATCGTACATAACTTTTGAATGGTTGTTAAGCACAACTTCCCTGCGAATTTCCACGCCGGTCTCTCTGTCTATAACGGTTCTTAACACCTTGGAAATTCTGTAGTATGTATCGCCTTCTTTGCGACAATGATGGTCTTCCTCCGAAAGCTTGTATCTGCAAGGGAAAGGTCTCTCGCTTCTTAGCTCTCCGCAGAGCTCGTCGCCTTCCACCCATACCATAAGCTGAACATTTTGGTCGGTGGTGTTTTTGAAGCGATAGTCAACGTTGTTGTAACAAACCGAGGTACCCGTTCCGAAAGGGACGCGCCTTCTTTCGTCGGGAAAGAGCGCATCGGAATGATGGTGAAGCTCCGTAACTTCAAGCGGACTGTTAAGCACCAGCCAGTGAATCATATTGGCCATCTGACATAAGCCTCCGCCGTAGCCGGAAGTTAAACCGTTTTTACTTATTACAAGCCCTTCTTTGTATCCGTGCTTCTTATCGGTAGGACCCACGGTACTCCAATATGAAAACGTCTCGCCCGGACGAATTACAAGCGTGTTAATCTTCTTACATGCCAGCAAGATGTTGGTTACCTTGTTGTCCTGAAGTATCATGTCTACACCGAGGAGTTTTCTTTTTAAGATAGAGCTGTGGCTTTTAACGATGTTGGGAAGTTCGGTACTTGAGTAAGTCTTCGCAATAACATCCTGAGAAAAGATGTTTTTAAGATGCCTTTTTGCTATTTCCTTCTTAAGCGAAATCTCGTACGTAAGCGGACTGATTTCGCAAAATAGCTTTCTTCCCATAACCGTACCCTCCGCATTCGATTATTGCATAAAGAGTGGAATTTTGCGAGTGTTTCCGGTTTCTTTTAAGGATATCTTAAAGAAATTCCGGTGGCCTTTTAAGCACACCGGGTTTCTGATGCATTAGTCGTTTTTCTTAAGGATATCAAGCGAGTGGTGAGACATTCCCACAATGTCCTGTCTCTCACATATGTGCAAATGAAAGTCTACCCATGCGTTGAAGTGTTCGTCGCTTAATCCGTCAATCATGGGTCTGAAGAAGTTGGTGGTACCGTCGCTTGCGATGAGCTTTTCTCTTGTAACATCGGCTGTTGCGTTAAGCGCTGCAATCTCCTCGGTTCTTATCATTGAAAAAAGTTCCTCGGGATTGCTTAAACAGTGCCAGTCTTCGGTAACCAGTCCTTTATCCCTTATTTCGTCGAGTCTTCCCATGTTGAAAAGGCAATCGATGATGGTGGTCTCGTTCATAATGTATGCCACGAATATATGACCGCCCTTTTTCGTAATTCGCACGGCTTCGGAAAGTGCTTTTTGCCTGTCGGTATCATTGTAAAAATGATACATCGGTCCCAAAAGAAGGGTCAAGTCAAAGGTTTCGTCATTAAATCTTGAAAGGTCGAGTGCGTTGCCTTCGTATACCTCGATTTTCTCGGTTCCGTCAAGCTTGGCTCTAAGCTTATCGAGATTGGAGGATACTAAATCAACTGCGGTTACGTCGTAGCCTTCTTTGGCCAGGGTTACACTGTAGCGACCGGTGGCCGCGCCGATTTCAATAATCTTGCTGTCAGATTTTTCTTTAAGATATTCGTGAATATACTTCATGGTGGTTATGTATTCAACCTTGCCATGATTGGATGTAAGTCGGTGCTCTTCGTCATAATTCTCATAATAGTTTTTAAGGTAATCCATGTCTTCTCTCCTTTTGTGTGGTTAGGCGCGGGTGTGCACCCCCTCGCCATTGGCCTTTTAGAAAAAATAAAACACCACCATACGTATGGGTATGATGGTGTCTATAGCTATCGTTATATAGGTATACCGCTTCCCTTATGGTCGCGGTGCCGTGTCAACAACATCACTAAAGATTCCATCACTTAACAAACCCTCAAGCATATACTGTGTTGCGGGGACGGGTCGCCAAGTATGCTGATAAAAGAATCTGTTTAATGTTGCCACGATTTTATCCTTTCAAAATGTATTGAGAGAATATTACTGTAGTTTTTATTAATTGTCAATAATTTTATTAATCGTTATTGCAAAAGAATATGAAGCCGATTAATTACCCATGAAAAAGTGGCATCTGCAGTTAACATAACATAGGCGTCCTCAACATTTTTTTGACTAAGAAGGCCATTTCTCGCTATCTTAGTCAGCACTTTTGCCCTTTTCCTGATTTTTCCAAATAAAAAAATGACTAAATCGGAGCTTTCTCTCCTTTTTAGTCATTTTCTTCTTCTGAAATTTAAGTTTAGGTTTACATAAGTCGTTTTTGTGTTGACTAATAGTGCCAAAACCTCCCCCTTTAGTCAACTTAATCACTTTTTGGCATGCTTTCGGTCTGCGTACTCGGACAATGTATTGACTAAGACCATCTATTCACGCCGTTTTAGTCAACATTGTGCCTTCTTAGCCGATGATAGTACCAAAATTCACCGCGCGGCTCTCTCAATCCACTCTACTTCGAGGCTTCGGGCAAGCAATGCATATGCGTGCGCCCTAACACTCTGAAGCCTTCGGCCTTGCCCGAAAAGCTTCTGATGCCAAAGTCAAAAGCGCGCAATTTCAAATATGTTCTTACCGACTTAAAAGCCTCGGAATCTGCAGGGAACTGACTCTTGTGAGTAAGAATAGAGTCAAACTGCTGCTTCATAAAGCCCGAGACTTTCACATAACGATTGGGCTTCGCAGTCATGTAATATGCTATAGCATCGATTGGAGCAGTCTTGGCTCCGTGTGCCGCCATTATCTCTTTAAACGGTGCAAAAAACGCAAGTCTTCTCGCCGCTTCGCCCACATTCAAGTGGTCGGTGTGGCACTCGCTTGATACTGCAGGGTCGGGTGCAAATATCACTTCAGGCTTAACCTCACCGATAGCCCGAGCCATAGCCGAATACAAGTCATTGAAATCATACAGCCCGCCGTCCGAGAAATTAAGAAATCGCACATCATCCACACCAAGAGCTTTAGCCGCGGCAACACTCTCCTCTCGCCGTAACGCAGCCAGCTCATCAGGCGTAGTCCCTTCCGGCGCAAAGTCTAACCCGAATCGCCCGTCAATGCATATCAGAAACGTCACTTTCTTACCCATAGCCGCAAGCTTCGAGGCGGTCGCCCCCGCTCCTATTTCAATATCATCGGGATGCGGTCCTATAAAAAGAAACCGCTCATACGAAAGTAACTTTGGCGCCGGAGCCGCCATTTTAAGCACAAAAGAAGTAATGCTCATTAATCCCCCTTAACAATACATTACACTAAAATCCAAGTTCTCTTACCACATCGGCAATCCAACCGGTAAGCCCATGCGGCAACCGTTCATCCATAGGTGTCCCGTCATCAAACATGAGATTACACTGCACTCCGTTCATAAGGCAGTGCTGACCCATTTCGATACCCGCGTATATAGACGCAACACCTTTATCACCGTTTCTTACCCAATCAGGCGTGAAAATAAAGCAGTGCTTCATACGCTCAAGCCTTGGCAGCCTCGGCACAAGCTCCTTCTGATAATCGTGGAACTCATCTCTCTTTCCAAGCGCCAGAAACAGGTACTTGCCCTTTTCATCATACTTATCAAGCACCGAGTCATCCGCAAGAGCCGTCCCGCCCACAGGAATAACAACATCAAAGTCATCCATGTATGTATCCATTAGTCTTAACACGAAAGTCGCGCCTGAAGAATTGCCGAGAAGTATAATCGGTCCGATAACATCTTTTCTCTCAGCCAAAAAATCCATGATGAGGCTGTGCACCGATTCAAGATAATCCACCGACCACGCTCCCTGAACTTTGCCCGCTTCATCCCTGTATTCATTGGCAACAGGAATCAGGATATGCGCGCCGCCAAGAGACTTCTGATACGCAGGAGACGCATATAATTCCGCACCTGTATAGTTGATGCACACATCTCCCACAAGCGAATTGCTCGTGCCGTGCAAGAACACAAGAAGCGGACGTTTCCCCTGCATAGCATCTGAGTGTCTAAACGGATTATAGAAATAATACTTAAGCTCTGTACCATCCGTATGCTTGTACAAAGACTTTTCAAACAAATGAAAAAGCTTGCCCACCTCATAAGTAGGTGCCGTAGAAATAAAATCCCCCGGCTCCATCTCACCTGCCCAAGGCGGAACAGGACTACCCTTTACATCTCCCATAAATACCTCCCAATATGTTTTTAAGCTTACATCTGCTCAAGAATATACTCTTTAACACCCTCAAGCTTACTCTTCTTCCACTCCCCCGACTCAGCCTCGGCCGCAAGCGGAAGCACTACAAAGAAATCGAGCCCCTCGCCCGGCACTCTGCCGCTTCTCTTGGGATTGGCAAAATGCTCCGCCCACTCTTCCTTAGTGGCATCGGGCTTCATAGTCTTCATAAAAACCTGCTGACGCTTGGTCGCCGCCACAAACATCTTGGCCGAAAGAGGTGCCAAAAGCTTATATTCTTCCTCCTGCACATCCACGAATATTCGCGGAATGTCACCCGCAACAACGTGTTCCAGCGTCCTGTCTATCTCAATTCCGAAAGCGTCAAAAGAAAACGCATCTTCCGTGAAGTTAAGTTTCACGAGCAATCCGTACTGAGTGTTATACTGCGCCCTCTGGTAAGGCGTATCAAATATAAAATTGCCGAGGGAATAAAAAATTACCTTATCCCCCACAGTCTCGTAATTCATGGGAACATGAGGATGGTGCCCGATTATTACATCCGCACCCATCTCAAGATATTTAAGATAACGATCTCTCGTATAAGGAGTAGCAAGCGCCGTAAACTCCTCTCCGCCGTGCGACACAATGACACACCAGCGACAGGTCTTACGAACCTCGTTAATGCGCTCCTGAATCAAATCGTAATCGCTCCAGTTAAGGCACCCCGCCTTGTCAGGCCCCGCAGGCTTGCAACCGCGCTGATAGCCGACACCGATAAGACCGATGCCGCCCGCTTCATTAAGAATAACCGGCTTACTTGCCTCGTCAATATTCATGCCTGCGCCGAGAGTCGTAACACCTGCATTCGCTGCTTCTCTAAGTGTTGCCGCCATACCTTCCTCGCCCGCGTCCATAATATGGTTGTTGCAGATATTCCATATATCCGCATGCATATTATTAAGCACACCAACCGCACCTGGATTCATGGTATGCATAAGCTGAACTGCGCCTTCTGTGGTCGTATTGGCGGGAACATCAAGAATCGGTCCCTCAACATTGGCCACCACATGGTCACCCGAATGCAGGAAAGAAAGAACCTCCTCATCTATAAGGTCCTTATCCTCCCACCTACCTTCCATATATCGGTCAAATCCTATATCACCGGTAAAAACTAACGATGTGCTCTCTTTCATTATCTCTCTCCGTCAAAAGAAGATTATTTAATCACATCTTATCACAGACTTACTGCCTACACCAGTTTAACTCAAGCTACAGTGCCATCACATAAACCTGGCACGGATTCAATTCATCCCAAAGCATCGGAAACACTTCAAATTCCTTGAATCCCAGCGATAAATAAAATCGATTGGTGGCATCATAATCTTCATACATCCCCATCTTCACAGTCTTAACCTGTAAGAAGGAGTATCCTCTGCGCTTTGCCTCATCATGGAGCCTTTCAAATAACTTCCTGCCGACGCCCTTTCTGTGATACTCCTGCAACACGCCCATTACACAAAGTTCAGCGGTATCCTTTCCTGTTTCTTTAAGACATATAAACCCTACCGGTCTGTCCTCACAAAAGGCAGCAAAAAAAGGTCTGTCTACGCTGTCTCTTATGTACTCTTCCCTCGACTCTTCAACCCCGAACCAATCGGGCAACGCCTCAAGAATAAGCCTTGTGATACGCTTCTTATCCTCTGCATCTATAATCTCTTTAACAATACAACTATCCATATTCTCCTTAACCATCAGGTATTCTCCCTTGCCTTTTTGTAAAGATTGTGAGCCAATGCGCATTTCAAAATTGCTTTCAAATGCCGCATCTCCTCTTCATATTCTTCTTCGGGCGGATAATCTTTCGATAAATGCACATCAATCTCTGCAAAATCAAGATATTTGCCCCAGTACTCGCGATCCAGGCTCTCGATGATTTCGCGCTTTCTTCGGGCATATTCTTCCTGCCAGCTATCTCTGACCGGAATGTTTCTTAGGCTCATATCTTCTTTCTCATTAAGCCTATACAAAGATTTCGGAATAATGTCCTTGAAAGCCTCTCGGTAAATATATCTCTTCACACCTTTATGCGCGTACAAATATCGCGGAATGGAGACTGCGTAGTCAATAACTCTGTAGTCAAAAAACGGCACAAGATATCTCACCCCGCTGTATGCTCCGAAAAGTGCCATATTATCAAGTCTGTTGCGGCTTCCGCCACTTTTAATGTATCCTATTGGGTCGAATTCAAACAGTAGTGCGCTTTCTTTCTTAATCTTAAATTGACGGGCGAAGTCTTCCTTGAGAAGTTCCGGTGACTCAAACCAGTTAAGATATGTCTCCTTAAGACTCTTCTTTGACTCAGCAATATTGGTCAAGCCTTTTTTCAGTGTACGGAAAATTCTGTTTTTCCCTCTCGTAACAGACCAGAGGTATCGCCAGTAATGATAATACTCGTGATGCGCATACATCTCATAAATATTACTGCGATGGCTTACGCCTTCATCGCCGCCGTGCCCGGTAAATATAACATTTGCACCCTTGCTTTTCACAAATTGAGAAGCGTAGATAATCTGGTAAGTATTGGAATTTGATGGAAATGCAAATCTGAAGTCTCCGGAACCGTTCTCCGGCACGTTAATCTCAGCATTTCTCGCCACTTCTTCCATTCCGTGCTCATAGTTGTCACTTAAGTGAGAGTAATAACATGAAATGTTCTCTCTCTTACAGATTTCCCCGACAATCAACCGTTCATCGTGCTCGGCCATAGGAACCTCCGAAGGGTCTTTTGACCAAGAATAATATATACACTCGCGCCCTGCTCTGTTAATCAAAATATCGATGACGCTTGAATCAAGTCCGCCCGACATTTCGGCACCGACCAAGCCTGACACCGCATTGAGCCTGCGATTCACAGAATCCGTAATAAGTTCACGAAGTCCTGCTATGTATTCCTCATCTGATTTTTTCCTGATTTTGGTACTGCCGATTCTCCAGTACTCAGTAACCGATATTTCTTCATTCCAATTAGTACAGGAAAATTGCAAAAAAGAAGCCGGCGGAACGCACTCGACTCCTTCGTATGGCGTGCCGAGTAATGTATCTGTATCAAATCCCGAAACCGTCTTATATATCCATTCTTCGATGACTTGTGTCTTAACAAGCGGAAGAGCCAAAAGCCCCCTTATGTCTGTAGAGAAAGCAACCGTGCATTTATCCTTGTAAAAAAACAAAGGCCGTACTCCCATGTGATCTCTGAAGAGTGTAAGTCTGTCATTATGGGCATCGTATATGGCTCCTGCGAAATCCCCGTTTATATTCTTAAGCGCAGTCAGACCGCTTTTCTTAATATGCATATACAACAGTTCTGCATCAGAAATATCTTCCGGGACTTCGCATTCGGCGATTATATCCTCACGATTATAAATCACGGCATCAATTACGGCATGACAATCTCCGTCATTAATAACCGGCACTGTTTGAATATGGTTATCGGAAAGCTTCTCCACACAACAACCTATTGAGACTTTATCGCACGTAAACAAAGCTTCTTTGAACATCCCATAAGGACGGTTCCAAGGAAGCATCTGCTTAATACCGTTATCTGAATTGTCAATCGTGCAGAAACCAAATATTGCGCTCATAGCGATATACGCCTTCCGTCGATTATCGTATATAATTAATTATAAAAAGGCCTTGCCGTTTATGGCAAGGCCTTTCATTATATCGCACTTATGAATTTCCGTCCTGGGGATCTCCCTGATTAGGGGGTGTAAATAAACCTGTACCGTTCTTGTTGATGTACTTGTTGTACTCACCATGAGCATCAACACCATCGATACCCTCGAACTTGTTTGTGTGCTTGCCGTTAGCTGTTGCAGAAAGTACTAATACTTCCACGTCGGGGCTATTCCATTTCTTCATCTTGCTTCCTCCTCGCTTTGGTATAAAGGGAAATAATCTTGGTAATATCAGAGTAGCAAAATGTATGTATTCAATCAATAAATCTAACATGTTTGA
>JAFYDI010000096.1 GCA_017544835.1 Lachnospiraceae bacterium
CTCAGGAGCGTATGGCAGTAGTGGTAGACCCTAAGGACGCGGATGCTTTCCTTGATTACGCTCGCGAGGAGAACCTTGAGGCAGTTAAGGTTGCCGAGGTTACCAAGGAGCCGAGACTTGTTCTTTCCTGGAGAGGCAAGGAAATCGTTAATCTTTCCAGAGCATTTCTTGACACCAACGGCGCTCATCAGGAGACAAGCGTTTATGTCGAGATGCCCGATGAAAAGAACAATTACTTTAAGAAGATTGCTATAGATAAGGTTGACGCTGCCGTTAAGAAGGAGAGCATGAGCGAAGCTTTGAAGGCTTCTCTTTCCGACCTTAACGAATGCTCACAGAAGGGCCTTGTTGAGACCTTTGATGCATCTATCGGTGCAGGCTCGGTACTTATGCCTTACGGCGGTAAGACTCAGCTTACAGAGACACAGACCATGATTGCGAAGCTTCCCGTACTTGAAGGTACCTGCGATACCGTAACCATGATGAGCTACGGCTTCGATCCTTACCTTTCAAGCTGGTCCCCTTACCATGGTGCAGTTTACGCAGTACTTTCATCCATGTCCAAGATTGTTGCTTCCGGCGGTGATTATAAGAAGATCAGATTCACCTTCCAGGAGTACTTTAGAAGAATGACCGAGGATCCTAAGCGTTGGAGCCAACCTTTTGCGGCACTCCTTGGCGCTTACGATGCTCAGATAGGCTTCGGCCTTCCTTCAATCGGCGGTAAGGATTCCATGTCCGGAACCTTTAACGAGATTGATGTTCCGCCTACATTGGTTTCTTTTGCCGTTGATGTGGCTAAGGAACGCAATGTAGTAACACCCGAGCTTAAGAAAGCAGGCGACAAGCTCATCTACTTCCCGATTGAGCACGACGAATACGATATGCCCGATTACGAGAGCACCATGGCTATGTTTGAGTTCGTAGGCAAGCTCGCCGAGGAAGGCAAGATTAAGGCTGCTTACACCACAGACTCTAACGGTGTTGCCGTTGCGGCTGCCAAGATGGCTTTCGGTAACGGACTCGGTGTTTCCTTTAACGCTGACGTAGATTTGGAAGAACTCTTCGAGAATGCTCTCGGCGGAATTCTGGCCGAGGTAAGCTCACTTCCCGAATCTGAGGATGTTGAGTTTGTATATGTAGGTAAGGTTAACGATACGGCTTCTTTTACCTACAAGGACGAAACCCTTGCTCTTGCGGATGCGCTTGAATGCTGGAAGAAACCTCTTGAGAAGGTATTCCCCACCAAGGCTTACAAGGGTACCGAAGCTTTGGAAGATAAGATTTACAAGGCTGATAGCGTATACGTATGCAAGCACAAGGTTGCAAGACCTACAGTATTCATTCCCGTATTCCCCGGCACCAACTGCGAATACGACTCGAAGAAAGCATTCGAGAGAGCAGGTGCCGACACAATTGTTAAAGTATTTAAGAACTTAAATCCCGAGGACATCAGAGATTCTGTTGCCGAGTTTGAGAAGGCTATCGATAAGGCACAGATTATTATGTTCCCCGGCGGATTCTCCGCAGGTGACGAGCCCGACGGAAGTGCCAAGTTCTTCGCAACCGCTTTCAGAAACGAGAAGCTTAAGGAGTCCGTTATGAAGCTCTTAAATGAGCGTGACGGCTTAGCGCTCGGTATCTGTAACGGTTTCCAGGCACTCATCAAGTTAGGCCTTGTTCCTTACGGCGAGATAATAGACGCTCAGGGCGCAGATTCGCCCACACTTACATACAACACCATCAACCGCCATATCTCCAAGATGGTATACACGAAGGTTGTTTCCAATAAGTCCCCCTGGCTTCAGGGCGCGACTCTCGGTGCAACCTACTGTAACCCTGCATCTCACGGAGAAGGCCGTTTTGTAGCATCTAAGGAGTGGATTGATAAGCTCTTTGCCAACGGTCAGGTGGCTACCAGATATGCCGATCCCGAAGGCAACATCTCAATGGATGAAGAGTACAACATCAACGGTTCCTACGCATCCATCGAAGGTATCACTTCTGCAGACGGCAGAGCACTCGGTAAGATGGCTCACTCGGAGAGAAGAGGACAGTCCGTTGCCGTTAACATCTACGGCGAGCAGGACATGAAGATCTTTGAGTCCGGTGTTAACTACTTTAAGTAAGATTTTTAAACGGGCGTGCATTTTTTGCACGCCTGTGCTATATTTATTCCCATGAATCAGATTAACTATGCCAAGAAGATGGACGAGATCCTTGCAAGCGAGGACACCCGTACCAAACGTCTTTTGCTTCAGTGCTGCTGTGCACCATGCTCAAGTCACTGTCTTACGGTCTTGGAAGGTAAGATAAGCATTACCGCTTATTACTACAACCCCAACATAACCGACAGAGCCGAGCACGACAAGCGCGCAGAGGAGCTTAAGAGACTGGTGGGTATCCTTAACAGCGAGTTTCCGGGTGCCGACATCGAATACGCAGAAGGTCCTTTTGAACCCGAGAAGTTTTTTGACGCCGCCCGAGGCCTTGAGAAAGAGCCGGAAAGAGGAGCCCGCTGCGCCAAGTGCTTTGAGTGTAGACTTCGCGAAACTGCACGTAAGGCTAAGGCTGAAGGCTATGATTATTTTGCCACCACCTTAACTTTAAGCCCCCTTAAGGATGCCCGTTTAATAAATGAAATAGGAGAGCGTATAGCGCGTGAGGAAGGCGTTTCATGGCTATGCTCCGATTTTAAGAAACAGGAAGGCTTCAAGCATTCCGTTGAACTTAGCGACAAATACGGACTTTACCGTCAGGATTACTGCGGCTGTCCGTTTTCAAAAAGAGGATAATAAAGATGAAGAAAATACTTGAACTTATATCAGAAGAGGTCATGTCTGCTTTTGAGAAGGCAGGCTATGACAAGGCAGCAGGTAAGGTAAGCGTATCTAACCGCCCCGACCTCTGCGAATACCAGTGTAACGGAGCTATGGCTCTTGCCAAGGCTTTAAAGACAGCTCCCATTAATATTGCCGGCGCTGTGGCTGAGAACCTTAAGGACAGCAAGGTATTCTCCGAAGTTAATGCGGTTATGCCCGGTTTTATCAACTTAAATATTAATCCCGACTTTCTTTCGCAGTATGTGGCTGAGATGTCAGGGGATGACAAGTTCGGCTTTGAGCCTGCGGCTAAACCCTTAAAGATTATGCTCGATTACGGCGGACCCAACGTAGCCAAGGCCCTTCACGTAGGTCACTTACGTTCCGGCGTTATCGGTGATGCTATCAATCGTATTTGTAAGTACATGGGTCATGAGACCATCAGCGACATTCATTTAGGCGACTGGGGCACTCCCATGGGCCTTATTATGCATGAGCTTTCTTTGCGCAAACCCAACCTTCCGTACTTTGACGATTCTTACACCGGCGAGTATCCTTCGGAGCCTCCTTTTACCGTGGCAGACCTTGAAGAAATCTACCCTACCGCATCTAAGAAGTCCAAAGAAGACGAGGAGTATAAGGCCAAAGCTCAGGAAGCTACCTTCAAGCTTCAGTCGGGCGTTCGCGGCTATCGCGCACTTTGGAACCACATTATCAACGTGTCCGTAACCGATATGCGTCGCATTTATGACAAACTCGGCGTTCACTTCGACCTTTGGAACGGTGAATCTTCCGTGCACGACGTAATTCCCGGTATGGTTAAGTACATGAAAGACGGCGGCTATGCTTACATCAGCGAAGGCGCTCTTGTAGTAGATGTTAAGGAAGATACCGACACTAAGGAGATGCCTCCCTGCATTATCCTTAAGTCCGACGGCGCTTCTTTGTACAATACCACCGACCTTGCAACCATCATGGTAAGAAAAGAAAAGTACAATCCCGACCGCTTTATTTATCTTACCGATAAGCGTCAGGACTTATACTTTGAGCAGGTGTTCCGCTGCGCTCATAAGACTAAGCTTGTATCCGAAGATACAAATCTTGCTCACGTAGGCTTCGGTACCATGAACGGTAAGGACGGCAAGCCTTTTAAGACCCGTGACGGCGGCGTTATGCGTCTTGAGTCCCTCATGAACGATATTAACGAAGCTACATATGCCAAGATTAAAGAAAACAGGGATATGAGCGAAGAAGACGCTAAGCGCATTTCCGAAATTGTAGGTCGCGCTGCACTTCGCTACGGAGATTTGTCCAATATCCCCGCCAAGGATTACATCTTTGATATGGACCGCTTTATTTCTTTTGAAGGTAATTCGGGTCCCTACATTTTGTACACAATAGTTCGTATTAAGTCTATTCTTGAAAAGTTCGTTCAGACAGGCAAGAAGGTTGAGGACTGTGTGATTTCCGGTATCGACAATGCTTCGGAAAAAGAACTTATGAAGGAACTTACTTACTTCTCACAGACCATCGAGTCTGCTTATGAGGAGCTTGCGCCCAGCAAGATCTGTGCATTTATCTACGATCTTGCCAATGCTTTCAACTCTTTTTATCACGAGACAAAGATTTTGTCCGAGGAAGATGCGGCTAAGCAGGGCTCATACATTGCACTTATCAATCTCACTAAAAAGGTGCTTGAGACATGCATAGGCATGCTTGGCTTTGAAGCACCCGAAAGGATGTAAATGAGAGTAGGACACGGTTACGATGTTCATAAACTTGTGGAAGGTCGCCCGCTTATTATAGGCGGCGTGGATATCCCTTACGAGAAGGGACTCCTCGGCCACTCCGATGCGGATGTCCTTACCCACGCCGTTATGGATGCGCTTTTAGGCGCTGCGGCGCTCGGCGATATCGGCCTTCACTTCCCCGATACCGACGAAGCGTACAAGGGCGCCGACAGCATCAAGCTTTTGGAGCACGTCGGAGACCTGCTTCAGGAGAATCTTTACTATGTCGAGAACATAGATGCCACAATCTTAGCCCAGGCGCCCAAGATGCGCCCCCATATCGATGCTATGCGTAAGAACATCGCAGGGGCTCTTAAGATTGATGTATCCTGTGTTAACGTTAAGGCCACTACCGAAGAAGGACTCGGCTTTACAGGGGCAGGAGAAGGCATTGCGGCGCACGCTGTATGCCTGCTCGGTTCATTCAAGGATATGCAGGCTCCCGGCAGTAATTGCGCAGGTTGTGCAGGGTGCTTCAGGGCTTGATAGACACCTGTGAAAACACCTTCAAAATTTCTCGATTTTTTTGAAATTAATGCTTGACATTCAAGCACCTCTTTTGTATACTAATCAAGTCGGTTGAGACACGGGGTCTTAGCTCAGCTGGGAGAGCATCTGCCTTACAAGCAGAGGGTCATAGGTTCGAGCCCTATAGGCCCCACTTATTCGACTTAAGTGAATATGGCGAGATAGCTCAGTTGGCTAGAGCATGCGGTTCATACCCGCAGTGTCGAGGGTTCGAATCCCCCTCTCGCTATTTAAATACCGGGGTGTGGCTCAGGTGGTAGAGCGCCACGTTAGGGACGTGGAGGCCGCAAGTTCAAGTCTTGTCACTCCGATTGAAGAGAAACCTTAAATACTAAGGTTTCTTTTTTTTCATTCTTTCTCAAATGAATAAATAAGGAGTGTTCCCTAAAACGTTCCCTAATTTTTTTAATTAAATAGCATAGATGCTCCGCTTAATATTGATAAAGGCATGCGCTTGATTGTATAGAGTTCGCCGGAAACTTTTTTCGTTTTCGTTATAATCTGTCTAAAAACATTTCTTCATTTCGTTAAATTCTGCTAGAAAACATTTCTTCTTTTCGTTAATGAGCAACTACCTTAACGGTATTTCATACTCCCCGTTTAGGTGCATATTGTCGTTAAACCAGGTCTGTGTAGATTTTGTTGTTTTGCCGCTTGAGTCAGTATAATACTGATAGTATTTGTCACCCTCTGAAAAACGATTGTGGGAGATGTGCAGCCGGTGTTCATAATTGGAATCGACTTTTATATGCAGGATATTGTTGTCGACAGAGTATTCAAAGTTGTCTTTGCCGGATATGCAACGCAAGGTGACACCGTCGGTCAAATCATAATATGAGTATTCGATATTATACCAGGAGGAGGAATGCGGGTAGAAGGTGTATTCCTCCAAAAGACAGTCAAATACTCCGGTTCTTTTGGTTGAGTAGTGGTTGATGCTCATGCACCCGTAATTAGTCGGATAGAAATCGTCCCATATTTGTCTTACTTTTTCTTCGGACACTTTTTTGTCTGCGGGACCGTAATAATACAATTCGATGTTGATACTTAAAGGCGAGGCGCCGGAAGATGTTAGGTATTCATCCAGATTATCGGGCGTCACAAAGGTCGGGAACATAAAGCCACCACTGTACCGCGGATTGTGCTCCTCGGGGGTAGAGTCCCAAAAGGAGAAAAAGTTTAAGTCGTATTCGCAGCCCGAAAAGAGGTTAAGGTCGTCAATGCCTCCTAAGATTTTTCCCTTAAACAGATCTGAAAATTCTTTGGAATAATAGTCGGTATAAGTAATAAGCTCCGGCGAATACGGATCGACAGATGCCGTGTGCCTGCTACCGTTAACCTCAAATGTGTATTCTGCCATGCGGGAATATCCTACGGTTCCGCTTGATAAATAATCCTTGCCGGGAGTGAAGCCGTAAGCGGAAGAGAGCGTTTCCTCTATCACTGGGTCAGTCAGCGCCAGAATTCTTGCGATTTCATCTTTGCTCGGTCTGTCACTGCATCCCGCCAAAGAAAGAGATGCAAGCAAACTCAAAATACATATGATTGATAAACTGCGTTTTCTTTGGCCCAAATTCATAGTTACCCCCAAAAGTCACACTACTTTAACTACTTTTAACATATCAAAAATGACTTTTGTTAACAAGTGATAAGCTGCCTCTATCGATTAAACATGAAATTCAGAATCACAAAAATCCATATATGCACAGGGTAAATCACATAGAATAAATACTTGCTGAATGCTGTGTTTCGGCCACGTTTCCCGTTGTATAAAAGTATGAAAGGAATTACGAGAAACATTGCCCATTCATTATCAAAGCATAAATAGCTGTACAGCGTGCAGCCACCCGTAAACGTAACAAGTGTAAACACCAGCAAAAGAAGGCAATAAACACCTATTCCGATACATTGAAAAGCCTTCTTCTCATGGAAGAACCAGACGATTATCGCTATAGGCAGCATGTATATTCCGCCTTCCGAAAAAAGGCACAAAAATGCGACGATGAGTGCGATAAGAATGCTTCGGATTATGTGATTGTGCTGCTTTACATTCTCCAGGCACCAGACCAGGGCAAACAGAAGCGCGAGGGTCATGAAAATATTGTTGGGGCCCGTCAGCGTAAAGTATCTGTATTTACCCGTGGCAGGGTTAACGTTGTGGAAATAAAGATTGATGGCTACGTTTCCGGCAAGCATTATCAATGCCGCCACAGAAAGCCTGATAAGGTACTTGGCGCGGCTTCTTGTGTGGTAGAAGCCTTCTATCATCAGGTACAGAAACAACGGTGAAACAAATCTTGTAACCAAAGAAAGCCATTGCGGCATGCTTCCGTATAGCCAAAGATGTGTATGAACATGGTCTAATATCATGAATAGCAGAGCTATTATTTTAAGTTTGTATGCATCGAGTCCTTTTTCCATTTTTCTCTCCTTTGTGAGTGCCGTTTCTTTTTCAACTATAATGCTACTTTTTAAATCTAAAAACCCGATACACAAATTTCTATAGATGTTCTAAAGATGCTCAAAAGGTTATAAAAAGTCCAAAAAAAGAGGAATCCCTAGGATTCCCCTTAAAATATACCCCCTCGCCTACCGTGCAAAGAATGCGACACCGACCGCGCCGGGACCTACGTGGGTCCCGATGACGCAGCCGATACCGGTGATGTATTCCGGGTTGAATGGATCTACACCACTTGGAAGAAGATGAAGTGAATCAGCAATGTACTTGTCTAAAAGGCTTCGGTCCGCTCCGCTGTATACAAAGCGGAAGGGCCTTGAAAAGTCAATCCCGCCGGAGGCATTGATAAGCTCCACAAGCTTGTTGTGAATGTTTTTAGAGCCTCGAGCCTTGCCAAGGAGAGCGACTTCGCCGTCGTATATAGTGATGACCGGCTTGATACCCAAAAGGGAGCCTGCCAGGGCGGTGGCGGAGTTAATTCTTCCGCCCTTTTTCAGGTATTCAAGGGTATCAAGCATGGCCACCAGCTTGACTCTTTTAAGATCGCCGGTAAGACTAGCGATAATGTCGTCCACCGACTTGCCCTCGTCACGAAGTCTCACGGCTTCAAGAACGAAGAGCAGTTCTGCCACGCACACATTAAGCGTGTCAAACACTTTCACGCGCCCGTCAAATTCACCTGCCGCGAGGCAAGCACTCTGGTAGCATCCCGAGAGCCTTGAAGAAATGGTCAGTACCAAAGCTTCGTCATCGGGACCCAAAGCTTCCTTTAACGCTTCCTCGTAATCGTAAGGAGAAATCTGGCTTGTGGTGGGAAGTGTGTCGCTTTCTATTAATTTTTCAAAGAACTCTTTGTTGGTGATGGTTACCTTATCAAGGTAATCCTTATCTGCGAAATGAACCTTCATGGGGAGCAAGGTTACATTAAGCTTTGATGCTTCTTCGGGTGTAAGATCCGAACCCGAGTCCACCAATATTTTTATACTCATGTAATATGTTTTCCTTTATTTATTCTGTATACACGTGTTAGTATATTCACAAAAAGAAAAAGAAACAATATGCAATATTGAGCCGAAATGTTACTTATTTGGAATATTAGATTAAAGTGTTGATAAAATAACATTTCTGTGGCAATATGTTTAATATGAAAGCACAAAAGGAGTATAAAATGGATTCAAGAATAAGATATACCAAGTTTAGAATAAAAGTTGCCTTTTTTGAGCTTTTAAAGAACTGCCCCGTGGATAAAATGACGGTTAAGGGCATTTGTGATATCGCCATGGTTAACCGTGCGACCTTCTATAAATACTACGACAGCGCGGCCGACCTTATGAACAAGATTGAAGAGGAGATGCTTGATACGCTTGAAGAGCAGATAAAGCGAATCGACCTTGCCAATCTTAAGGCCAATTTCACGCTTATACTTAAAGATATACATGACAATGTTTCCAACTATAAGATGCTTTTTGAAAAGAGCGGTGACGGGCGCTTCCGTGACAGGTTCTTTACCCTTTTTTATAACAGAAACATGGAAGTAATCGATATGAACTTCCCCGACCTTCCAGCCAAGGACAAGCACTGGCTGTACTACTTTATAGCCGAGGGCATTATAGGCATCATGAGAAGGTGGATGGATGAAGACTGTAAGGAGCCCATCGATGAGGTTGTAGACTTTATGGTGGCACTTATAGACACTATCAATAAGAATTTCAAAGGACGATAATAAAAGAAACTCCGTAAGCACACAGCCTACGGAGTTTTCTCTTGCATTAGTCGTTATTTGTCCTGTTTAATCAGCTCGCGAATTGCTTCAACGGCAACTTCGATTGCGCCTTCGGTATCGTGAACCTGCTTGTTGGGAAGGCCTTTCTTGGCACGTTCCTGATTGGCTACTACGAGGAAGCAGGAGCCTACGCGGACTCTTAAGAAGCTTCCTGCGATAAAGAGTGCGGCCGATTCCATCTCGGATGCAAGGCAGCCCATTTTAAGCCACGCCTGCCACTTATTCTCAAGCTCGTAGCTTACGGGCATAATCTCGGGCTCATGCTGGCCAAAGAAAGAATCCTTACACTGAACAACGCCCACATGATGTTTGAAACCAAGCTTCTTGGCTGCATTGGAAAGAGCTGTGGTAACCGCAAAATCGGGAACCGCAGGGTACTCGATGGGAGCGAACTCACGGCTGGTGCCTTCCATTCTGACTGCACCGGTAGCGATTACAACATCGCCGCCTTCAACATCTTCCTGCATACCGCCGCAGGTACCTACGCGGATAAAGGTCTTGGCGCCCGCTTTGCTTAATTCATCGATAGCGATGGCTGCGCTGGGACCGCCGATACCCGTTGAAGTTACGGACACCTTAACACCGTCAAGGGTACCCGTATAAGTCACATATTCTCTTGAATCGGCAATGAGCTTCGGGTTGTCGAAGTGAGCCGCAATCTTCTCGCATCTCTTGGGATCGCCGGGGAGTATTACGTACTCGCCCACATCGCCGGGGCCTATGGCCGTATGATACTGCTTACCTGAACCTTCTGTATAATCTACCATAAATATAACCTCCGTTTAATCGTGCCAAAAAGCACACAACTATCATACAACATGACCCTGTTACTTTCAATTAACATCCTTCAAATAAGCGCGATTTACTCGCTAAAAAACGCGTGATATGGTATACTATGCGACGAAGGGATAGATTAAGGAATTATAGATAGGAGTTATGGTTGGTTATGAGAGATTTTTGCTTCGGGTGGGAGATTTCACTCATGGAGTGGCTCCAGAGCCTTTTTTCGAGTCCGATAGCGGTTAAGATTTTTTCTTTCTTTTCCGCTTGCGGCGAGGAGCTTGCATGCATTGGCATCCTCGGCTTTTTCTACTGGGGACTCAACAAAGAGATAGGCAAGTATTTGGGTCTCAATCTCGCGGTTTCAAATGTATGGAATCCGATGATTAAGAACGTGGTGTTAAGGGTCAGACCTTATTTTACCCATACATCCATCAAGGTTTTAAAGCCTGTCGATGCCAAGGCCGACGTTATGGACATTGCGGCGCAGGGATATTCTTTCCCAAGCGGGCATTCCACCAATTCGGTGGTGACTTACGGAGGCATTTCGGTTAAGTCCCGCACCAAGTGGGTTAAGGTGCTTCTGTGGATTATGCCACTTCTTGTCGGTATTTCTCGCTTCGTGGTGGGAGTGCATTACCCTACCGACGTACTCGGCGGATGGCTGCTCGGCGGTATCGTAATCGTTGTGGTACCCTTTTTGCAAAAGAAAATAAAGAACGAGTTTGTGTTCTTTGGCATCTTGTTACTAAGCGGATTGCCCGGTTTCTTTTACTGCACGAGCAACGACTTCTATTCGGGCTACGGTATATTAATCGGAGCGACTGCAAGCTTTCTTTTTGAAGAAAGGTTTGTTAAGTTTGAAAGCACCGGGAACCTGTTTAGGGCGATTATCAGAACAGCTGTTGGCGGCGGATTGTTCATGCTCTTGAATACTGTCCTGAAGATGCCTTTTGACAAGGCGTTTCTTGCATCGGGAACCGCACTTGCGCATATTGTGAGAACTTTAAGATACGGTGTTGTGATTTTCTGCGTCTGCGGACTTTACCCCATGGTATTTAAATTCGCGGACAGGATTTGGAGGAAGAAATAATGGCCGGTTACGGAACCTGCGATACATGTGCCAATTACGTGTATGACGAAGAGTATGACTGCTACGAATGCATGGTGAATATGGACGAGGACGATTACGGACGCCTGATGGCGGACTCACGTTTTCAGTGCCCTTATTATACCGATGATGATGAATACAAGGTGGTGCGCCACCAGAACTAGGACGTATTATGGCTGATATTAAAGCAAAACCCTGCCCGGTTGCCGGCAAGTGCGGCGGCTGCAGGTACACTGACATTCCATACGAAGAAGAACTCAAGAAAAAGGAGGCCTATGTTGCGGGCCTCCTTAAGCCTTATATTAAGCTTTCGGGCATTACGGGCATGAAAGACCCCGCACATTACCGCAATAAGGTATCGGCTGCCTTCGGCCTCGACCGCCGCGGCGTGCCCGTGTCAGGCATCTACGAAGAGAAGAGCCACCGTATTGTGCCCGTGGATTCATGTCTTTTGGAGGATAAGAAGGCGGACGAGATTATTGTGACGATTCGCAGCCTTCTTAAATCATTCAAGATAAAAGTCTACGACGAAGATTCAGGTTACGGATTGCTCCGCCATGTCCTCGTGCGTGCAGGTAAGACTTCGGGCGAGATTATGGTAGTGCTTGTAACTGCTTCACCCGTATTTCCTTCCAAGCAAAACTTCTGTAAGGCACTGCGGGCTAAGCATCCTGAAATTACCACTATCGTGCAGAACATTAACTCACGTACGGACTCGATGGTATTATCGGACAAAGAAAATGTGCTATATGGTAAGGGCTTTATAGAGGATACCCTGTGCGGTAAGACTTTCAGAATCTCCGCACGTTCCTTCTACCAGATTAATCCTGTGCAGACCGAGAAACTTTACAACAAGGCAATTGAGTATGCAGGTCTCACCGGTAAGGAAGTAGTGCTCGACGCATACTGCGGCATCGGCACCATAGGCATCATCGCCTCCGACAAGGCGGCGCGCGTAATAAGCGTAGAGCTTAACAAAGACGCTACCCGCGACGCCGTTACCAATTCCAAGAAGAATAACGTCAAGAACCTTACCGTCTACACCGACGATGCCGGCGCCTTCATGGAGAAGCTTCAGGCTGACGGCGCGGGGGTCGACGTAGTCTTCATGGACCCTCCGAGGCAGGGCTCAAGCGAGGCTTTTATTAAGTCCCTTCTTTGGCTAAAGCCGGCCAAAGTAGTCTATATCTCTTGCGGCCCCGACACCCTCGCCCGCGACCTTAAGCTTTTAACCAAAGGTGGCTACAAGGTTACAAAGGCAGAATGTTACGATATGTTCCCAAGGACCGAGCACGTCGAGACTGTTGTGGCGTTAACGCGAACAGCGTCTAAATAATAATTTGTTGATAAAAGAGTTGAAGGGGGAGAATTATATGTTATTCGGCCTTTTTAAGCACAAAGAAAAGCTAACGGATACACAACCGGTATTTCGGGATGATGCGTTTGTTGATGTGACTTATTTTGACGAAAGGGAAACTGAGGACACAGTGGGGTACTTTTGCGGAGCGAACATACGATTGTCGCCGGATGGACATTTAGTACTGTATTCTTTGGCTGAGAAGAGAGTTTTGGAAGATATAAGCATAACAGATATAATCAAAGGCTCCAATAATATCAATAATTATGATCCTGATTACATTAATGATGTTTCTCTTACAACCGAGAAAATAGGAATCAGGATTAGTTTAAAAAATGGGGCAGCCAAAAGGGATTTTTGGAATGCCTTAACTTCCACATATGATGACATCCGAGCTCAAAGTTGACTTAGGTATATAAACCATAATGGCGCAGTTATCTTTAAGATAATTGCGTTTTATTATGGAAAAGAAGAAATATATAGTGATATCTGACTGCCTGCGGTTGTGATAAGACTATTATGAGAATGATATATATAGCCCCAGGAAAACAGGTTTTAGATGAGTAAGAAAAAGACAATAGTAATAGACGAGAAGACGCCCCTTCTTTTGCTGGCGGGGCCGATGTTTCTTGAACTGCTTCTTAACACGATGCTTCACAATGTGGATACGATTATGTTAAGCCACTATGATGAGTACGCGGTGGGAGCGGTCGGAAATGCCAATTCCATAATGTTCATGATGAACATTTTGTTTAACGTCATAGCTACGGCTACGAGTGTCGTGGTGGCTCAGTACTTGGGAGCCAGGCAGCATGACAAGATGAATATGATATATACGCTCGCGATAGCTGTAAACTTTGTCGTAGGTCTTACGCTAAGCGCGGTGTTCTGTGCGGCCAATCCGCTTATAATGAACTTCTTACATGTATCACCGGAGATGAGACCTCATTCGATGATATATATCTACATTGTGGGAGGTTCGGGATTTGTAACGGCGGTGTTTAATGTAATGCTGCAGATACTTAGGTGTAACGGATATACCAAGATCGGCATGTGGGTTACATTCGCAATCAATATAGTCAACATCATAGGCAACTACTTGTTCCTGTATGGTGCATTGTCTCCTTTACACATGGGTGTTGCGGGCGTTGCAATATCGACGGTAGCGGCAAGAGTGATTGCGGTGACGGCGCTTTTCATATTCTTTTACGTGATGAAGATAGGAAAGATTTCGCTGCGTTATTTAAGACCGTTTCCGTGGCAGTTACTTGGTAAGATGGTTAAGATTGGCCTTCCCACGGCTGGAGAGAACCTTACTTATAACCTTTATCAGACGACGCTTCTTTCTTTTGTCAACGCGATGGGCAATGACGCTGTTAATGCGAGAGCTTACTGTAATACACTGATTTCTTTTGCAATGATATTCTCGAATGCGTCGGCGATGTCTACGCAGATAATAACGGGCCATCTCGTGGGTGCGGACAAGCCCGATCTGGCGTACAAGAGAGTATTTAAGACATTGAGAGTTTCGATGCCCATAACAATAGCGTTGGCAGCGATTAATGCTGTGCTGTGCAGATATTCGCTGCGCCTGTTTACGGACAACATGAACATCATCGCGCTTGGGCAGATGATAATGATAGTGGATATATTCGTGGAGGCGGGGCGTTGCCTTAATATGACTTTTGTAAGCAGCCTTAAAGCTGCGGGCGCGTACATATTCCCGCTTGTTGCCGGCATACTTTCCAACTGGGGATTGGGTCTTACCATGGGATACACGGCAGGGGTGCTTCTCGGCTTCGGTGTGGCCGGAATTTATGTAGGAACGGCTACGGATGAGTGTATACGAGGCCTGATAGTCATGTATTACTGGTATAAGAAAAAATGGCTCGGCAAGTCTGTTGTAGATAAGACAAAGCAATTACATGATAGACACTAAAGAAGGCGTCGCAATATGCGACGCCCCAGACTGTAGACAAAGTCCTCGTTTTCGAGGACTTTTTTACTGCCTTAAGGCATCAGAAACGCCTATTTTACGGACTTTCATGGTATAATTATTATATCAAAATAAGGCGGTGTTCACTTCCATGATGTCTGAAGAAAACGAAAAAGTAAGGACTCAAATGTCCATTGTCTGTATAGATGAACTTGTTCCTCAAGATCATCTCTTAAGAATCATCGATAAAGCTATCGACTGGTCCTTTATATATGATCTTGTAAGGGACACTTACTCAGATGGAACAGGTCGTCCAAGCATTGACCCTGTTACACTTATTAAGATTCCATTCATTCAGTATTTATACGGAATCAAGAGTATGCGTCAGACTATAAAGGATATAGAAGTAAATGTTGCATATAGGTGGTTTCTTGGTCTTGAATTTCACGACCCCGTTCCACATTTCTCAACTTTTGGCAAGAATTATACCCGAAGATTTAAAGACACCGACATCTTTGAACAAATCTTTAAGCGTATCCTTGAAGAATGCTATCGTTTCAGACTCGTTGACCCTACGGAGGTGTTTGTTGATGCCACGCATGTAAAAGCCAGAGCAAACGGGCGAAAAATGCAAAAGAGAATCGCCGAACAAGAAGCTCACTTCTATGCTGAGATGCTTAGGAAAGACATAAACTCTGACAGAGAACTTCACGACAAGAAGCCTCTTAAAGACAAAGATGACGATAATAATTATGGTTCCGGTGGCGGTAACTTCAGTGATTATACCGATGACGTACCGAATGATTCCAAAGTAATTAAATGCAGCACAACAGACCCTGAAAGCGGATGGTTTCACAAAGGAGACCATAAAGAAGTCTTTGCTTATGGAATCGAAACTGCCTGTGATAAAAACGGATGGATTCTTGACTTTACCGTAAACCCCGGTAATGAACATGACAGCAAAACATTTAAAGGCCTTTATGACAGAATCAAAACCATAGGTATGAAATCATGTGTAGTTGATGCCGGATATAAAACACCTGCGATAGCAAAGTTACTTATAGATGATGGAGTGAATCCTGTATTTCCTTATAAAAGACCAATGACCAAGGCTGGATTCTTCACAAAATCAGAGTATGTTTATGATGAATACACCGACAGTTATATCTGCCCCAATAACAAGACGTTAAGGTATTGTACCACCAACAGAGATGGATACCGTGAATATAAAAGCAACGGTTATATATGTTCCGAATGTCCGTATCTTTCCCAATGTACCAATAGCAATACCCATGTAAAGCTTGTAACCAGACATGTATGGGAAGA
>JAFYDI010000097.1 GCA_017544835.1 Lachnospiraceae bacterium
CTTCTCCGTCAAATCATCGCTGTTACCGTCCAGAATACGAAAGCGCACCTTCGAATGCTCTTTCATGAACCCCGAAATCCACTCAGCCACAATATCGGGAGACATTCCTTCCGTAAGGCCGATGGTGATGGTACCGCTCAAACCTTTGGTAAGAGCCAGAATTTCTTCTTCGGCTTTGTCCGCAAGATTTATGATTTCTTTTGCCCGGCGATAAAGAAGCTGACCGGACTCGGTTAACATAAGTTGACGCTTGCCACGGACAAACAATGTGGTATTTAAGTCATACTCAAGATTTTTAATCTGTGTACTTAAGGGCGGCTGGCTCATATTAAGCTTCTCGGCGGCGCGGGAAATGTTAAGTTCTTCGGCTACGGCCACAAAATAGGAAAGAGAGCGAAGATTCATTTAAGACTCCTTATTATACAAAAATCATATAGTAACACGTATATTATATGTATTTTATTTCTATGACGCAAGCACATATAATATGGATGTCGATAAGAGTGCCACGGCACTTATGTTTAAAGAATTGTATCGGAGGAGTTTTTTATGTCTAATTGTGCAGTAGTAGGAATTAACTGGGGCGACGAAGGCAAAGGCCGTATGGTTGACCTTCTCACCGAGCAGTATGATATTGTTATTCGTTTTCAGGGCGGCGGCAATGCAGGCCATACCGTTATCAACGACAAGGGTAAATTCGCCCTTCACCTTCTTCCTTCCGGAATTTTAAGAGACGGTGTTGTTAACATCCTTGGTAACGGCGTAGCCATGGACCCCGAGAATCTGTTAAAAGAAATCGGACAGGTTACCGAAAAGGGCGTATCCATTACCCCCGACAACCTTAAGATAAGTGACAGAGCATCCCTTCTTTTGCCCTGGCACAGAGATATGGACGAGCTTGAAGAGCAGCGTCTTGCAGACAAGAAGTTTGGTTCCACCAAACAAGGCATCGCACCTTTCTATTCCGACAAATATCAGAAGAAGACCGTTCTTGCGGGCGAACTTTTTTATCCCGAAGAGTTAAAAGAACACTTAAAAGACTTAATGGAGTGGAAGAACTTAACTCTTACCAAGATTTACGGCGCTAAGCCCTACACTGAGGAAATGATTGACGAGTGGCTTGAAACTTACGCCAATAAGCTTAAGCCCTTCATTACAGATACAGGTTTATACTTAAAAGAAGCTCAGAAGGCAGGCAAGCGCATCATGTTCGAAGCGCAGCTCGGCTCCCTTCGCGACCTTGATTACGGTATTCACCCTTACACCACTTCTTCCAACACCACCGCAGCTTATGCACCCATCGGTTCAGGCTTCCCCGGTGCAAAGATTGATGAAGTTATCGGTGTGGTTAAGGCATATTCCACCTGCGTAGGCGAAGGCCCCTTCGTATGCGAAATGTTCGGCGCTCCCGCTGATGAATTAAGAGAAGCAGGCGGCGAGTACGGTGCCAAGACCGGTCGTCCCAGAAGAGTGGGCGCCCTTGATATCGTTGCCACCCGCTACGGCGTAGAGGTTCAGGCAGCTACCCAGATTGCCCTTACCAAGCTTGACGTATTAAGCTACATGGACAAGATTCCCGTATGTATCCATTACATCGTAAACGGCGAGAAGACCGACAGATTCCCCTTCCCCACCGCTTTAAAGGATGCCAAGCCCGTTATCGTTTATTTCGACGGCTGGAAATGCGATATCTCGGGGTGCAAGACCTGGGATGAGCTTCCCGAGCAGGCACGCAAGTATGTGGAATTCATCGAAAAAGAAATCGAGTGCCCCATCACCTATGTTTCCGTAGGAGCAGAGCGTGACAGCATTATTTTAAGAACCAAATAAGATTGATTTAAAAGCGATTATCGTGTTACAGTTACAGTATCTTATAAAGGAGAACGCGCAATGAAAGAGTACAGCCCCATCGCAAGCGGCAAAGTTAGAGAGATTTATGACCTTGGTGACAACCTTGTTTTGTATGCCACCGACAGAATCAGCTGCTTTGACGTAATCTTACACAACACTGTTAACTTAAAAGGAAAGGTTCTTACCCAGATGTCCAAGTTCTGGTTCGACATGACCGCCGACGTTTGCAAGAACCACATGATTTCCGTAGATGCCAAGGATTTCCCCGAGTTTTTCAGACAGGACAAGTTCGAGGGACGTGTAATGCTTTGCAAGAAGCTTAACATGATTCCCGTTGAGTGCATCGTAAGAGGATACCTCTCAGGTTCAGGCTGGGCCAGCTACAAAGAAAACGGAACAGTTTGCGGCATTAAGCTTCCCGAAGGATTAAAAGAATC
>JAFYDI010000098.1 GCA_017544835.1 Lachnospiraceae bacterium
CCGTGACAGCAGGTGATTGCAGGATAGCCTACGCACTCGTACTTAAAGGTGATAGGGAGTGATTCAAAGAAATCGATATCCTTATCTGTTAAACGCTCGTAAGTGTATAAAAGGTTGCCGCTTGCAGAGTTGTATATCCATTTCGGAGCATCGGACTCGCCTCTTAAGACCTTTCTTTGGCCAATCATGTAGTCTTCACGGTTGCCGCGAAGGGCGGTGACGGTGTATTCGTCCATGAGCTTGTAAAGGTATTCCATGGTCTCGGCAGTGTCCGTAGTATCGGATACGTAGTCACCGAGGAGAAAGAACTCGTCGATGCCCTGCGCTTTCATATATTCGACCACTGTTTTAAAGGCGGTATAGTTACTGTGAATGTCGGCGATGACGCCTATTTTTTTTGTCATTATAATTTCCTCTTTTGTTAGTATATAACGCATTTTACAATAAGTGAATTGATTATTTTTGAGGGTGATATTAAGATTGAATTAAGTTCGTAAGAAAGAGAGATTAGATTATGAGGATATGCGATGAGGTTAGGGCGCTGGTTGAAGGCGTTTCCTATGTAAGCGCTAACCTTGCCAATGTTTCGGCACTCATCTGGGAGCGTTTCGATGACATTAACTGGGCGGGGTTCTATGAGATGAAAGACGGCAAGCTCGTGCTTTCTTCTTTTCAGGGTAAGGTTGCATGCGTGGAGATTAAGATTGGCAGAGGCGTGTGCGGAACGGCTGTTGAGCGGGATGAGACCCTTGTAGTTCCCGATGTTCATAAGTTCCCGACACACATAGCTTGTGACAGTGCTTCCAATTCTGAGATTGTGATTCCGATACACCGCGGTGGGGAAATTTTCGGTGTGCTGGATATCGACAGTCCTTCTCTAAACAGATTCAGTGAAGAAGACAGGGTTGAGTTAGAGGCGGCAGTGAAGGTATTGGAAGAGTTTCTTCCGAAGATGAGATAATAATGGCACGTTAGTGCAGGAGGTATACAAATGACTATATATGTTAATCAGGCAGCTTTGACTGAGGGCGACGGATCTCAGGAAAGACCGTTTAAGCACATTAACGATGCGGACAGAGTTGCCAAGCCCGGTGATGAAGTCATCGTGGCCAAGGGTGTTTACAGAGAGTACGTTAACCCGCTTCGCGGCGGCACCAAGGACGAGAGAATAGTGTATCGTTCGGAGGAGCCTTTGGGCGCCGTTATTACGGGCGCCGAGGTTGTAAAGGGATGGAAGAAGTACAAGGGCACCACATGGGTAGTACGTGTCGGCAACGGAGTATTCGGCGGATACAATCCTTATACCACCGAAGTTTACGGTGACTGGTACTTTGCACCCGCAGTACGTCACACCGGTGCGGTTTATCTTAACGACAAGATGCTTTATGAGACAGAGAGCCTCAAGGAGTGTCTTGAAGGAAAGGTTTATACTCCTTCGTGGGATCCGGACTTCTCGATTTATAAGTGGTTCACGGAGCAGGATGGCAACGATACCGTTATCTATGCGAACTTCCATGAGTTTGATCCCAACAAGGAAAATGTTGAAATTAATGTACGCCGTCGTTGTTTCTTCCCCGAGAAGCAGGGACGCGGCTACATCACAGTATCTGGCTTCAATATTCAGAAGGCCGCTACCACATGGGCACCTCCGGCAGCATTCCAGGACGGTATGATCGGTCCTCACTGGAGCAAAGGCTGGATTATTGAGGATTGCGAGATTTCCAACTCCAAGTGCTGCGGTATTTCACTTGGTAAGTATTACGATCCCGAGAACGATCATTATTTTACCACCAAGCATTTAAAGAGCCCCACTCAGATGGAGCGTGACGCCGTATGTCGCGGTCAGTATCACGGATGGCTTAAGGAACGTATCGGTTCGCATATCGTACGTCGCTGCCATATTCATCACTGCGAACAGACCGGTATCGTAGGCAGAATGGGTGCGGTTTTCTCAACGATTGAAGACAACCACATTCACAATATCAACAACATGCAGCAGCTTGGCGGCGCCGAGATTTCGGGTATCAAGCTTCATGCGGCTATCGACGTAACCATTCGCCGTAACCATATCCATCATTCAACAATGGGTATCTGGTGCGACTGGGAGGCTCAGGGCACACGTATTACCCAGAACCTTCTTCATGACAACTATCGTCCCGACTTCTGCACATGGGCAGAGGGCGGTATGGGCAGCCAGGATATATTCGTAGAGGTAGGTCACGGACCGACACTTATTGATAATAATATTCTTTTGTCGAAGGCTTCATTGTTCTTCGCTACAGAAAGCGTGGCGCTGGTTCATAACCTTATCTGCGGTGCATTCTTGCAGGTAGGCGGCGGCACAGGTCCCCGCTACACTCCTTATCACATCCGCCACAGGACGGAGGTTGCGGGCTTTAACACCATCAACCACGGCGATGACAGATTCTACAACAACATCTTCATCAAGATGTGGCCCAACGTTAAGGACAAGGATACAGGCAAGGTTAACAAGGCTGATTCCACTCCCGGTACATGGTACTTCGATGAGTATCCCACATATGATGAGTGGATTAAGAACTTCGACCTTGATGTTAAGCGCCCCGACATGGGCAAGCTTGCCAAGTTCCAGTTCGATCACCTTCCTGTATGGGCAGACGGCAATGTATATCTCGGCGGCGCACTCGCATGGAAGAAGGAAAAGAATAAACTCGTAGACAAGAAAGCCAAGGTTAAGGTTGAACTTGTTGAAAAGAACGGTAAGTACACCGTTAAGACCAATGTCTTTGACTTCCTTAAGGATTTCAGTGACGGCATCATCACCAGCGACATCCTCGGCAAGGCATTCCAGCCCGAGCAGCGCTTCGAGAATCCCGACGGTTCTGCAATCACCTTCGATCAGGACTACTTCGGTGACCACCGCGGTATCACCACCGTGCCCGGTCCCTTCGTAAGCAAGGAAAGCTTGAAGAAAGCGGTTTGGTAATATAGTTAGGCATTAATAAGGCCCCGGGCAGTAAGTGCTCGGGGCTGTTTATATGGTTGTTATTTGGCCTTCAAAAAGTTCCTGTATCCGGGCAAATACTGCACGTGGATACGGTTCTCGGGGTTGGCATCGGTCAAGTAGAGCACGACAAGGAATATCCATTCCAAGGGCTTCATGAGGATGTAGACAACGTCCGAGGAGAACTTGGTACGAATCACGCGCGCGATAGGGAGGCCGTGCTTGTCGTAGAAGTTGCGGACAGCGCGGTGGAAGCGGGGCGTGCGTTCTTCGAGCACTTGCTCGAAGGCGTTGGCAATCTCAAGCTGACGATTGACAACAACGACGGTGCCGTTACGCTCACCGTAGCGAAGAGGCCTCACCAGTCCCTTGTGCCCGCGCGCGGCAACCGTGCAGAGGTAATGTCCCTCGTAAGGAAGATTGGGCGGAGCGATTCTTTGAGAAAATGTAAAGTCGGCGGTTTCCGTCCAGGCTTTTACTATAATGTCAGGCTGCTGACCGAACAGAGTAAGAATCAAAAGAATAACTCCGAGAATCGGTATCAAAGCGACAAAAGTCCACACCGGCCACAAGGCCGCCTTAGCCAGCCACTTGTTAAGCGTATAGAGAAACTTGTTTTTGCCATACAAAGCTTCATCGTGTTCCACGGAAGAGTTCCATTCATTGATCTTACAGCGGATGACCGAAAGAATCATAATGATGATATTAAGCGGCAGAACCATCAGCGGAAGACCTTCGGGAACATCCTTAATCTGTATGCACCATACCACACATGCTCCCATCATAAGGTACTGCGGAGCCATACATAAAACCGTAACAAGCGGAGGCGTTTTGGCGGCCTCAACGCTGTCGAGTATTATGAAGCCTAAAAGCGAAAGCAAACAGACAATCAGATAGAAACTGCGTCCCTCGCTCCATATGGGTTCATGGAAGCCGTACAATATTGCCTTGTCCCAAGGTTCATACTGAAAGTCTGCGACAAGGACTGAGTACATCGCAGACAGGACCAGACCGCATATTATTGTTAAGGCCCAGCAAATTCTCCTGAGCGTTTCAAACCCTTTAAGCGTAAAAAGATAAAAGGTATTCATAACAGTGAGCGAACCCGGAATTCCGAAAGCAACAATGATGAAGATAATACCCGCGATAATTTGTCTGAAACCGTGAATCATAGTAATTTAATCTCCCTAATAACACAAATCGTAATAAGATAACTGATTTCGCCTCAAGTGTATCCGCTGAAATACGGATAATCAAGGGCTCCGACCGCTTATTAAGAAAACCTACATACAACTCTAATCTTTCTTTTGCAATCTTAAGGAAAAAGAAAAAATCCCTTTTCCTTTTTGTTATATTGCGCTTATTTGTTTCTTCACACTATTATATTCAGACAATTCGTGGTATAATCATGATACTTAATGAAAGGCGATAAAATTGGAAACTATGTATTATGAAGTAGTCTCTATTGACGGAGATTACGCTAATTTAAAGAGAACCGACGAAGAAACGGACGACTTAAAACTTGTGGCGAGGGCACTCCTTCCTTACAACATCAGGGAAGGCTCCAAGCTTAAGTACGAGATGATGACATACAGTCTTATGGAGTAACAAACGTCTATGTTTTTAAAGGTCTACATAGCCGATATAACACCGCTTAAAGATGAGAAGACTTATGAATACTATTACGAAAAGTCCATCCCCTGGCGGCGTAAAAAAGCGGACGCGTTAAAACTTCAGAATGTTAAGGTTCGCTCAATCGGCGCGGGAATGCTTCTTAAGAAAGCGCTCGAAGATGTAGGCGTGCCTAAGAATTTATGGTCATTTACGGAGGCAGAATCCGGCAAGGCCCGTCTTAGCGATGCCGAGGAGCTTATGATAGACTTTAACCTTTCCCATTCGGGCGACAAGGTTATGTGCGCAATAAGCGACTGCGCCGTGGGCTGTGACGTAGAAATGGTCAAAGAAAACGCTAAGGTTGCCAAGCGTTTCTTCACAGAGCGCGAGGCAGAGTTGGCACAATACGACGCCGACATGTTCACCCGCATCTGGACGCTCAAAGAAAGCTTTATTAAGGCTACCGGCGAGGGATTAAAACGGGCACTCGACAGCTTTGAAATCCTCTTTGAGGGCGATTACGAGAGGCAGGGCGTGCTTCGCGTAACAGGTGTAAAGGGTGACGGAATCGAGCCCGATACTTATTCTTTTTACGAATGGAACTGTGATGCCGGATACAGATATTCGGCATGTGTTAAGGCGGCAGAACTTACCCCTGAGATGGAGCTTGTGAAGTTAAGCAATCGACAGGGTTAAGATAGAGAATGTAACATATGTTACAGAAATATTATGGGGAATTAAGTACACTTAAGTCAGCTAAGAAAAAGGAGGACGTTACAATGAGTTTGAAGTTTTATCGTTGTTCACATTGTGGACAGATTATCGTGAAGGTTAAGGAAACCGCAGTTCCCGTAGTATGCTGCGGCGAGGCAATGACAGAGTTGATTCCCGGTACTACCGATGCCGCTGTTGAGAAGCACGTTCCCGCAGTGACCGTAGAAGGCAGCACTGTTAAGGTTACAGTAGGCGAAGTTGAGCACCCTATGATGGATGCGCACTACATCGAATTCGTAGCAATCGAGACCAATAAAGGCTTCCAGATTAAGTTTTTAAAGCCCGGCGAAGCTCCCAAGGCCGAATTCGTGCTGGCAGCAGGCGAGGAACTCGTAGCTACTTACGAATACTGCAACTTACACGGACTTTGGAAGAAATAAATAAAGAATAGGAGACAGGTTATGGCAAATAAATACGCAGGTACACAGACAGAGAAAAACTTAGAGGCGGCTTTCGCAGGCGAGAGCCAGGCTCGCAACAAATACACATACTTCGCATCCAAAGCGAAAAAAGAAGGCTTTGAGCAGATTGCGGCACTTTTCTTAAAGACTGCCGACAATGAGAAAGAACACGCAAAGCTTTGGTTTAAGGAATTAGGCGGAATCGGAGACACACTTGAAAACCTTGCGGCAGCAGCCGACGGTGAAAATTATGAGTGGACCGATATGTACGACGAGTTCGCCAAGACCGCCGATGCGGAAGGCTTCCCGGAGCTTGCGGCCAAGTTCAGAGGCGTAGCTGCAATCGAGAAGGCTCACGAGGAAAGATATCGCGCGCTTCTTAAGAATATTGAAACCAATAAAGTGTTTGAAAAGAGCGAAGTAAAAGTATGGGAATGCCGTAACTGCGGTCACATCGTAGTAGGCACGAAGGCTCCCGAAGTATGCCCTGTATGTGCACATCCGCAGGCTTACTTTGAGGTGCACGAAGAGAACTACTAAGTAAATATGTGTGAAAAGAGGTGCTTTTGGTTGTGGCAGGGCACCTCTTTTTGATAACGGGCGCCAGTAATGGGGGAGAATGCAGGCGTGAAAGATAAGAATTATACTTACATTAGTTTTGGGAACATGTCTGACATAATCGCAAATGTCGAAGAACAAAACAGTAAAATCAAGGAAGACAACAAGAAAAGTATAATTGCCCAAATTGAGGATTTTGGTTTTAATAAAAAAGAAGCCGAACTTATCTACACTGCAATAGACGGCAAGCCTGTGAAAACCGATGCTTTTTCTTATAAGATAATAAGTGAAAGAAAACATCAAGAACGCCCTCGCAATATAAACGCACCGGGGATTGCTGTACTTGACGATTATGATACATATACGTGCATCGACATGAGCGCAGGCCTTAGGAATCTGTTAAAACTGGTATTAAAGCCGGTTTACAAAAAAGTGACAAAAGGTACTAATCCTGACGTTACCGACATAATTCCCATTATCGCGCTTATCCTTCACAGCCCCCATAAGCTTACTATCGAAGAGGTGTGCATCTACAAAGTGGCGAAGCTTATTTCCAAGCAAAACAACAGTCATTTTGCAGACATAGACAAAGTAGTAGACGAGCTTAAGTGCCGCACGCAAATATGCAGAGAAGATAAAACCGTATGTAAATACGTAAACGAAGGTCACTGCGATATGTCAAAGGAACGCATCCTTGATACTCTTAAGTGTCTTGAGAAAAAGAAAGTCGTTAAAATCGCAGGCGACAGAGTCGAAATAATAATGGATTTTTAAGGGACAACATATGCAGTGCAGATTATTTCAGGACATAACAGAAGAAGAACAGGACAAGATGCTTACCTGCGCCGAAGCCCGCGACAGGGACTTTAAGCCGGGCGAATACATTTTCAGACAGGGCGACGCCCCCAACAGCATGTTTGTGATTAAAAAGGGCAGTGTAATGATCTGTAAGGACTTTGCCTCGGGCAAAAGAAACGTTCTTTTTACAGTCTACGAGAAAGACGTATTCGGCGAGATGTTCCTATTCTCCGATGAGAAAGAATACTGGTATGACGCAATAGCCTGCGAGCCTGTGAGAGTGCTTGAAATTCCGAGAAAATTCTTCTACGGATTCTGCAAGAATGCGTGCCGCAAGCACCAGACGGTGGTCAGAAACATGCTTGATGTGCAGTCGGGCAAGAACTTCCTGATGACGCGTAAGCTTTACCTGTTATCAGGCAAGACGCTCAAGGAGCGTATCGCCATGTGGGTGCTTGACTCGGCGGGCGAGGGAGATTCTTTTGCCACCGACATGAAGCGTGAAGAACTGGCGGATTACCTGGGCACCACCAGACCGTCGCTTTCGAGAGAACTCATGAATATGCAGGACGAAGGCCTTATAGACGTTGGAAAGTCTACCTTCACCATTAAAGACAGAGAGGGGCTTGAGTACTTCGCAGAGTAACGATGGAGAAAGAACTGTTTAATCCTATTAAAAAATATTTCGAGTCCCGCGGCTATACCGTTGACGGTGAAGTAGACGGTATGGACATGTATATGCGACGTGGCGATGAGACTGCGGCAGTAGAGCTTAAGCAGACGCTGGATTTCAGAGTGTTTCAGCAGGCGGCGCTAAGGCAGAAGCTTGTGGACACGGTCTATGTGGGAACGTTTAACCCTAGGAATATGCGCTCAAAAGCGGTTCGCGACAAGATTTATATTCTGAAGCGTCTGGGCATTGGCCTGATAGCAGTGTCCAAGAGAACCGGCCGTGTGGAGATTATCAGCGAGCCCGTAGTCAGTCCGCTTGAAGATTTTAAAAAGATGAATCGGCGCAAGAGCGAGCACGCAAGCGTTGAGTTCGATAAGAGACGTACCAAAGGCAATACCGGAGGCGTCACACGTAAGAAGCTCATTACCAGTTACAGAGAAGATGCACTGTTGGTGCTTGATGCTCTGGCCGAGCTTGGCGGAGAGGGAAAGAGCTCTGACGTATCGAACATATCCGGTGTGGGAAAGGCTGCGACCATCATGCGCAGCAACTTTTACGGATGGTTCAGGCATGTTTCCAAAGGCGTCTACAGCGTTACGGATGCGGGCTACAACGCTCTTGCGGAGTTCGAAGAAACGGTATATATCCTTAAGAAAAACAATAATTCCGAAAGCACATAATTAAATTGTATAAAATATACTTGCAATAAATTTAAATATGTGATATAGTCATCTTGTGGTTAGGAAACCTTCTTTTGAAGAAAATTTTTAAATGTAACATTTGTTACGGATTCTTTTTACAAAAGATTATATATTAAACTTGTAAAAAGAAAACAGGCTTCATGAAAAGGAGGGCTTAATCATGAAAGAAAATACACAACAGATCAACAACCTCGTAGCATTACTTGACGGATACGCATCAAAGGGCGGCCATCATCTTAATGTAAATGTACTCAACAGAGACACATTGCTTGATGCTCAGAAGCATCCTGAGAATTATCCTCAGCTTACCATAAGAGTTTCCGGCTACGCCGTTAACTTCATTAAACTTACACCCGAGCAGCAGGCAGACGTTATCTCCCGTACATTCCATGAGGCTATCTAGTTTCAAAGGAGGACCAGGATATGTCTGATTTAGCAGTTAACAAAGAGAAGTTTGAAGAATTATTAATGGGCGATAAGCCTGTACTCGTAGATTTCTACGCTGAGTGGTGCGGACCTTGTAAGATGACCGCTCCCGTAATTGAAGAATTTGCAGCAAACCACCCCGAATTTGCGGTATGCAAGGTTGATGTGGATCAGGAAGAGGATTTGGCTTCCGAGTACAGCGTATTCAGCATTCCCACACTTATTGTGTTTAAGGACGGCAAGCCTGTTAATAAGAATGTCGGCGGAGTTTCAATGTCCAAACTTCTTGAATTTACGGGTGCTAAATAGTATATTGAGTATAAGCGGGCAGCTCTCTGTGAGCTGCCCTTTTTCTTTAGGAGGATGGCACTATGAAGAATCTGGTTGCGCTTGCGGTATTGCCGGGCCTGCTTATTATGTTTTGGGTGTACAAGAAGGATAAGATTGAGAAAGAGCCGAAGGGACTTTTATTCAAGCTGTTTATTCTTGGCGCTATATCAATTATTCCCGCGGTGCTGCTTGAATGGGGAGCCGAGTGGGTACTTGAATCGTCACTGACCGATGGAATGGATGAGCTACTTATAATTGCCTTGGACAATTTTCTCGGCGTGGCGCTTATGGAAGAGTTTTGCAAGTACATAATGCTTAAGAAAGGCTCATGGAAGCATCCTGCTTTTGACTACAGATTCGACGGAATCGTGTATTCGGTTATGGTAGGCATGGGATTTGCCGTTGTAGAGAACATTATGTATGTAGTTGAAAACGGCTTGTCTAACGCAATTATGAGGGCACTTACGTCTGTGCCGGGACATGCTTCTTTTGCCATCTGCATGGGTGTTTATTACGGAGCCGCCAAGGTTGCGGAGAGTTGGGGAGACCTGGCGCAGTCTAAGAAACTTAGAAAAAAGGCTTTGTGGATGCCGGTGCTCATGCATGGATTCTTTGATTTCTGCCTGTCGGTGGATTCATGGGTGGCAATTGTGGTGTTCTTTATCTACATAATTGCTGTGGATATTGTGGTAATCAAGAAGATTAAGAAGTATTCAAGAGAAGATACGCCTATATATACTAATTATACAAATGATATCGGGGCCCTGTAGAGGACCCCGTTTTTATGTCTTGCCGTCTTGCTAATAGCCTATGCAGTTAAGAAGCTTATCGAGAAGCTCTGCGTTTTTAATCGAGAACTCAGGAGTGATGAACTGAGGCTTGCCGGTCAGTATGCTCTCGCCGAGGGAGGCTACTTCAAGGGCGTAGTTGGAAGGAACATTAATCATTCTGGTGATATGACGCCCCTCGGAGATAACATTGTATGTAACGTCGCCTGACGCATTATAAGGAACCATTGAATGGATGTCGCCCTTAGTGCCGTGTACGTAAAGCCTGTCGAAGCGGGCGTTGGAGTCCTTGCCCAGTACCATTCCTACGTCAAAAGCAGCTCTGGCGCCGTTTTTAAAGCCCATAATGGCTCCGGCAAAAGCATCTACGCCTTCATCGGTCATTTCTGCCACGCATTTCACGTAGTCTATATCGGAATCTATCAGCGAAAG
>JAFYDI010000099.1 GCA_017544835.1 Lachnospiraceae bacterium
CTTGTCTTCAACCCAGTCGCCTAAGGATGTGGTGTCGTCATTACGGCCCTTGAACCATCCGTCGTCCATTACAAGGAGCTCAACACCGGCTTCTTTGGCCTTTTTGGCTAGGCTTAAGATTCGTGATTCGCTGATATTAAAGTACGCAGCCTCCCAGGAGTTAAGAAGAATCGGTCTCGGCTTGTCTGCGAACTTGCCGCGTACAATGTGCTTCTTAACAAAGTGCTGCATGTTAAGGGACAGTTCCCTGTAGCCTCGCGCCGAGTAAGTCATAACCGCTTCCGGAGTCTCAAACTCCTCGTCCGGTCCCAGTACCCATTCAAAGTTTAATGGGTTAATACCCGTAATAAATCTTGTCTTATAAAAACCGCTTACATCCACCGCTTCGTAGTGATTGCCCGAATATATCAGGTTGAATCCGTAACAGTCGCCGGCCTCTTCCGTTGCATCCGTTTTGGTTAACATAACAAAAGGATTGCTTCTGTTGGAAGATACCCCCGATGCCGTGGAGTTCACAAATGTGTGGCTCTCTACAATCGTGTCTGTACGCTTCATCTCACGTCCCCAGTTGCCGCCGAAGGTGATTGCCTTAAGGCCTGCCTCGTCGAGGTCAAGCTGCAAGCTCATGATGCGCTTTATGGTGATGTTTTCTTTCTCCAAATTCTTAAGAACTGCCCGGCGGGTGATTACGTTGCACTTTTCAAAAACCGTGTAGTAAAGCACAAGTTCAACAGCTCGAACGCGCTCCTTAAGCACTACTTTAAGCTGCTTGATATCTTCGCCCGTGGGAAGCGCCGAGGGCATTTTTACAAGAAGTTCAGGCTCATCGAGTACTGTCGCCTCTTTGAAGATAAAGTCCGAAGTACTGCTGCCGTCCGGGTATTTTACAAGGATAAAGGGCTCGCGGAAGTCTCCTTTACCCACCGATGATACTTCAAGCAGCATGTCTTCGGTAACGGTCAAAGAATCCTTGGTATAGTTAATCGTAGTGCCCTTGCCGTGGCTGACTTTCTCTCTGGCTGCCCTCACGGAATCCGCAAACAACTCATCGCTTACGTCCGCGCGCTTACCGTAATGGTAATGCTCCAAAAGGCCTTCGTCAGTCACTCCGAATATGTATGATGTGTTGTCGGTACTTAAGAAAAATGTGTTACCTTTTACAGTAATCATTCAGTCACCCTATCCCTTATTCTTCTCATCCATTGCAAGCCTGACCACACGCATCGCGCCGTCATATAAACCTGCCTTCTTGTTGGTCACTATACTTTCGCACATGCCTTTAAGCATGTCGCCTGAATTCATAAAAAGGTCTACCATCTGAAGTGTATGAGGAATGTCTCTGCACTCAAGCGTTCCGTCGCCCATCTCGGCGGAGTGAATTGCTCCCCACATCTCATGCTTGCCGACTCTCTTAATAAAGAGCTTGGGCACAGGGTAAAAAGAAAGTTCGCTGGGCTTTGTAACCATTACATCGGCGCTTCTCATTAAAAGATTGGTGCAGTAAACAGCCTCGAAGATATTCTTGTGGCAGAATGCGTGAATGCCGATAACTTCCGTTTCGGGATTAAGCGCTGCCTCAGAGAAGCTTTCGGTATCCTTCCAGTTGTTAAGATGCTCGTAATATAATCCGCTCATTCCCGGTATTTCTTTCTTAAGATCTTCCCATACTGCGCCGTAGTCACCTACGTTAACGTAGAGAGCCGCTTTCTTTTGCTTGATAAAAGGAATCAGGTAGGTAATTATTGCGGCAAAGATTTCTTTCTGCGCGCCGGCACCGCCGATGGTGAGTAAGAAGCGCATGGGCTTGCCTTCTTCAAAACGCTTCATGCGGGCCTCGCAGTCCTTCTCGATGTTCTCCACAAGCTCGTAGTCTACGTAGTGGCCTGTGTATACGATGCTGCCCTCGGGCATGGGCTTATTGACTTTTTTGCCGTTCATTCCGTTAAGGATGCGATACCCTTGATAAGCGTTCTTACACTGAATGGTGTGAATGCCGCCTTCGGTCAAGTGAAGCGCCATGGGCCAGTTATCGGGGATAGCGTTAACCACGTGCTTCATGCCTGCGTGAAGTGCCGCCTGTGCGGGCCATGCATGGGTGCCTACAACCGGTATATCCTTGGGAACGTTCTTAAATACCGGGGCCATGAGTTCCGCGTTCTTTTGATCCGAAGCGTTATATGAAAGTGCGCGGAAGCCTTCGTAATTCATGGGTTCCCACACGAATTTATTAAACAATGGGTTCTTTGAAAGTCTGGAGCCAAGGGAGTATAAGTCGTTCTGGGCGCTTATAACCTTGGTGCAGGTGGTTTCTTTGTAGGAGTTTAAGTCCATCCAGTAAGGCGTGTATCCAAGTGCTCTGGCCGCCGAAGCAATCGCCATGGAAATACGGTAGTGGCCAAAGCCCATACGGATGTTGCCTACGATGATGCCCTTCTCCATGTCCCACTCTGCCGTGCTCGTATCAACGGTTTCATCATAATGAGCATTGGTCTTGGGGTCTCCCACCAGCACATTGATAACGCCGAGAGAATCACCGATATAGGGATTCTTGCTGAGGGTCACCTTGTAGTCCCTGCCTGAGTCGTCTCCGTACTTCTTCATGTATTTGGCTTTGGATTTAACAGCCTTTTTGTAGGTCTTATCGGACATAACGTTTCCGAAAATCACTTTAGATCTGTCCATGAATTACTCCTTATAAGCTTTCTGTATTGTCGCAGGTTACGTTGAATTTAAGCTCTACGCTCTCTGCATCCATAGCCTCTATTGTGAGGCTTCCGTGACCTTCGCCACGTGTCTTTACATAAGTGCCGCCCATACCGCCCTTAAGGCTTATGATACTTGGTCCGATAATTTCAATCGCACCTTCCGCCGTAAGTTTAAGCGGTTCGTTGTAAAAGAAAGAGACGTTTCCAAACTCATCCGTGGCTTTAATTCTGACGGAAGCTACGTCGTAGCTCTTTCTTTCTACAAGCTCGGTGAAGTCTGATTCGGCCTCTATGAATATCTTCTTAACAGGCTTTTTAACAAGCGTCTTAACCACCTTGCCGTCCTTAATGGCTTCAAAGCGGTACTCTGTAGCCTCGGCACCCCAGTCACCTACATACTTGTTATAAAGCGGGGTCGCATTGGCTATACCCATCCGATGAAGCAAAATAAGCTTGATTCCAAGGCGGATAAGCTCTCCCGAAGGATGGTTAAGTCCGTTGACAGCCACTATGTTAAGAGCTCTCTTAAGGTCTCTTTTGTATGCCGCAGAGCCTTCTTCGCCCTTTTCTATTGCGTCACCGATAAAGTCGTCCACCATGATGGGGCCGTGGGAAAGATTCTTAAAGGGCGAGTCCTCTGCACGGTACTCCTTGATGAATCGGTCGTTTTTGTACATTCTTACGCTGTCGGCGTTGGTATATATCCAGGTAACGCCTCTGTTACACGCGGGATGCTCGCCTATATCCATGGTGGAAGAAAGTTCCAACACCGGTGTATCGTCCTGTAAAGCGCTGTAAATATACGCTGCGGGCTTTAAGTTTCTGAACATGTCAAGAACTCCGTGATAGCAGATTCTGTCGCCGCTTCCGAAATCCTTGTGAGTATTGTAATCGGCCATGCACCAGCCAAAAGAACCTGCAATGTCTCTTTCGCCCGATACCGCATTAAGCACTGTTGCGTGTCTGATGGCATGCTCGCGTCTGTGTTCCTCCGCATCATAGTTCTTGGTGGGGAACATGTGGCCGTTGTATTCGCTTATGAGGTACGCCTTACGCATGTCCGAAGTAACTTTTTTCTTCTTATCGCAGCCTGCGTTGGTTCCGTCATGCAGGAAATCGTTGTAAGTGTATACATCCTCTAAAAGGTGCGACTTCTTAATGCATCTCACGCCGCCGGTGGCTCTGGTCTTGTCAAGTTCATGAGCCGCCTTGTTGGTAGCTTCGTAGAAAGCATCGTCGTCCGGTGATTCATTGATGCGAACGCCCCAGAGGATAATCGAAGGATGATTGCGATACTGCGTCACCATTTCTTTGGTATTCTCAACGGCAATCGCCTTCCACTCGTCTCCGCCTATATGCTGCCAGCCGGGAATCTCGGTAAAAACAAGCAATCCTATCTCATCACACCTCTTGATAAAGTCATGTGACTGAGGATAGTGGGAAGTTCTCACCGCGTTTAATCCAAGCTCGCACTTAAGCACGTCCGCGTCCATAATCTGCATGGACTCAGGCATCGCATAGCCTACATAAGGGTAACTCTGGTGACGGTTCAAGCCGCGAATCTTAACCTTATTACCGTTAAGGTAGAAGCCATCCGCCTTGAATTTGGCCTCTCTGAAGCCAAAAGAAATCTCCTCGGCATCAATAATCTCTCCCGACTGCTTCTGAAGTCTTACCTCAACCGCATATAGTTTGGGGGTATCTATGTCCCAGAGGGTAATGTCCTCTAAGTTAATGTCGTAAGAAACTCTCTGTCTGCCGCCCTCTACGCTGACTGCTTGCTTTCCAAGGAGTTTATCGTCTATGTAAGTCGCAACTTCCATGGACTCCGAAGCGTCTGCCACGGCTGCAGAATATGTAAGCTCGGCGGCAAGAGTCGCTTTTTTACCATCAAAATCTATGTCGCTGTATACGAACACATCGTCAAAAGAACACCTGTCGGTCACTTCCAGGTATACGTCTCTGTAGATGCCTCCGTATGTCATATAATCAATTACAAATCCGAAAGGGGGCTGGTTAAGCGTTTCATTGCTGTCTACCATTACCGATATACGGTTTGGGGCGCCAAAATGAAGCTTATCCGTAAGATCGATTGTAAAAGCTGTGTAGCCGCATCTGTGCGTAAGCTGTAATTCCCGATTTAAGTAAAGACTTGCTTCATGGGCGACGCCATCAAACGTAATGCGCACGCGCTTATCCTTCCAGGCTTCCGGGATAACTACGGTCTTGTCATAAAGAAATATCCCCCGGTAAGCGGACTCGTCGAAACAGTTAAAGGGAGTGACTGCCACACTATGAGGGAGTCTCACTGTCTCGGCGTTTCCGTCGGGTATAGCGGAGAATGGCTCCGCATCTTCGGATATACGGCTAAATTGCCAGTCGTTGTTTAAGTAAATTATCATAGCGGGATCCTTTATTTGGTACGAATTCCTTCAACTATAATGCCTACTACTTCATCAATCGCTTTTTGATATGAGATTTTGTTGGAAATCAAGATGTCTCGCTGGAAGAATTGTTCCAACGCGGCCTCATACATCAATTTTACCAACAGTATGTTAACGGGTCTGATAACGCCTTCTTTCTGTCCCTGCTCCAAAAGCGCTATGGTGGTCTCCCATCCGCTTTCCAGGCGTTTCTCAACTTCCTTGTAGATTACGGGATACTTCTCTTTAAGAAGATAGAGCTTTTCAAAATCAATTTCTTTGTAGCTCTCAGGCATTACGCCAAGTATCTTTCTAATCTTGTCAAGAGTGGACAAAGAATGGTCGCTTAATACTTCCTGCTCACTTTTCTTAATGCCGTCAAAGAGGTAATCAACCATGGCAAGGAACAATTCTTCCTTGTCGTTAAAAACAACGTACATGGTCTTCTTGCTGATGTGGCAATAGGATGCTACATCGTCCATGGTGAACTTAAGGCCTTTTTGATTGAACAGGTTAATGCAGGCCTGCATAATTGATTCTTTTAATTCTTCTGTACTTTTCTGACTCTTTGGCATATTAATTCCTCATTTTGGAAACTGGTTTTAATGTTTTGGTTTCCTTTACTGTAACAGATTTTGGAAACCCGCGCAACAAAAAAAGCACCGAAAATCGGTGCTTTCAATTGTGCAAAAGTACTGTTACTCCGCAATAACCTTTAATATGTAGTTCCACACACGCTCGGCTGATGATAAAGACAAGCGTTCTTTGGTGGTATGAATGTCGAACATGTTGGGTCCGAAAGAAACACAGTCAAGGCCGGGAATCTTCTTGGCAAATACGCCGCATTCGAGGCCTGCGTGAAGTGCCTGAATCTCAGGCTCGGAGCCATACATCTCACGGTATACGCTTACCATCTTATCACGAAGAGGCGATTCTTTCCTGTATGCCCAGCCGGGATATTCACCGCGTACACTGCTGATAGCGTGGTGCGTGGTTGCAATATCTATAAGGTTCTTGATAAGCTCGTCCTTCTTGGCATCGTCGTTGCTGCGAACGGAGATGCTTAAAGACACTCCTCTTTCGTCCATGGCGATAATGCCGTGGTTGAGGCTTGTCTCCACAAGTCCTTCGATGTCCTTACTCATGGAGATGACACCGTTTGGAAGACTTGTAAGGAAGTGACTTAATGTAGTGTCTGAATTTCTGTACCACTTAAGGCTCTCGGGCTTGGAAGCAATACGATCCATTGTTAAACGGGCGCCGGCCTCTACCGACAGGTAGTTCTCAAGAATCTCGTACTTAATAATCTCGAAAAGTTCAGGCTCAACGGGCTTGCAAAGTACAACAGCTTCGCATGAGTTGCAGATAGCGTTGTCTGCGGTACCGCCCTTTATGGAGTTAAGTCCCATAAGGAGCTTGGCATCGCTTAACTTGGCCAGGACTTGTCCCATTAATACAATGGCGTTGGCTCTGCCCTTATCTATCTCGGTACCGGAGTGGCCTCCGAGTAAACCATCGATTGTAATCTTGTATACGGCTCCGATATCCTCTTTAACTTCGTTCATGGGGAATCTGAAGTCGATTCTGGCACCGCCCGCACAGCTTACGAGGAAGATTCCCTCTTCTTCGGAGTCTATGTTAAGCATGGTGGTAGCCTTACAAGGTGATAAATCAATAACTGCCGCACCGAGCATGCCTACTTCTTCGTCGACCGTAACCACAAGCTCGAGTCTGGGTAACGCGTGAGTCTCATCCGCAAGCAATGCAAGACCGTATGCCACTGCAATACCGTCATCGCCGCCTAAGCTTGTACCTCTTGCGTAGAGAAAATCTCCGTCTGTCTGAAGGTCAAGACCTTCTGTAGTCATATCGATGTCTCTGTCGGCATCGTGAACAGCCACCATGTCCATATGACCCTGGATAATGATGGGCGCTTTGTCCTCACAGCCTTTGGATGCCTCTCTTATAATAATTACATTATTGGCATCGTCCTGATGGTACTCAAGGTTATGGTCTACAGCAAACTTAACGAGCCAGTCGCTGATAATCTTGGTATTGCCCGAACCATGGGGCATGGTGCAGATTTCTTTAAAATAATCTAAATATGTCATTGTCCATTCTCTTTAACGAATCATCCCGCAGATTGCTCTGCGGGAAGTAATTTCGTAATCTGTATTGTGTCTGACTTATGCTTCCACTGCTTCTGCTGTAGCCTCAGCCTTAGCTGCTGCCTTCTCTGCCTTCTTAGCTTCCTTGTCAAGAGCCTTCTTAACAACATCGCAAAGAGTCTTGAAATCCTTGGAATCGTTAACAGCGAGGTCTGCAAGCATCTTTCTGTTCATATCAACACCTGCTGTCTTTAAGCCAAACATGAACTTTGAATAGGAAAGACCGTTAAGTCTTGCTGCAGCGTTGATACGTGCGATCCAAAGCTGTCTGAACTGACGCTTCTTCTCCTTACGTCCTGCGTAAGAAGATGTAAGAGCTCTCATAACTGCCTGTTTAGCGGTTCTGTACTGTTTGGAACGAGCTCCTCTGTAGCCCTTAGCGAGCTTTAATACTCTATTATGCTTTTTCTTGGCATTTAAGCCACCTTTAATTCTTGCCATTTCTATTCCTCCATACTACTTCTTACATGTAAGGTAAGATCTTCTTCATATTCTTTACATTTGTTTCATCAGTGATAGCGGGCTTTCTTAAGTTACGCTTTCTCTTTGTAGTCTTCTTGGTTAAGATATGGCGCTTGTAAGCCTTGTTTCTCTTTAACTTACCGGTTCCTGTAACTTTAAAGCGCTTTGCAGCTGCTCTGCTTGTTTTCATCTTGGGCATGATTGTTCCTCCTAAGTATTTGAAAATTTGTTAGTATGGGATGCGACGCAAAGCGACGCTTTCTCTCAACTTATATTTATCCGACGTTAGTTCTTCTTGCCGGCTAAAAACATGGTCATGGAACGGCCTTCAACCTTGGGCGCCTTTTCAATAACGGCTGCGTCTGCAAGACCTTCCGCGAAATCGTCAAGGATGTGTTTGGATGTCTGCATGTGAGCCATCTCACGTCCTCTGAAACGAAGTGTTACCTTGACTCTGTCGCCTTCCTTAAGGAATTTTCTTGCGGCATTAATCTTGGTATTTAAGTCGTTGGTGTCAATGTTGGGTGTTAAACGAATTTCCTTAATCTCAACTACGTGCTGCTTCTTCTTGGCTTCTTTCTCGCGCTTCATCTGTTCGTATTTGAACTTGCCGTAGTCTACGATACGACATACGGGAGGCTGTGCCGTGGGCGCAATCTTAACAAGATCCACACCTGCTTCATCGGCTAATGCCTGTGCTTCCTTAGAAGACATGATTCCGAGCTGCTCGCCGTTTTCTCCGATGACACGAACTTCTTTGTCACGGATCTGTTCATTAATCATTAATTCGCTAATAGTCTTACCCTCCATAAAGTACATCCCGCGTCCGGGAGCGAATATTGTCAAGTATCCGATTGCCTGTGACCCAGACAATAAAATAGCGGATACACAAGGTATCCGCAATCTTTCAAAACAAACGACACATTTCGCTATATTCGGAAATTGTTAACCGCCGTTAAGCCTTCTGCCACGGGGTGAGAGCGGATACTCTTCTTCAAAGTGTACTGAAGTACTGATATAAGATAGCATACGTATATCCCGATGTCAAGAGATATTTTAAATTTATATCAGCGCGCTGTACCGTATCTGATAATAGCATATGTTTGGAGATTGTGCCAGTGTTTCTTTTGCCTAAGGTTAATCGTCCGAAGGGTCAGGCGTGGCCGTCGGGTCGTACTCAAGGATATCGCCGGGTTGACAGTTAAGCACTTCGCATATAGCCTCAAGGGTCGAGAAACGAATGGCGCTGATTTTGCCCGTCTTCATCTTGGAGAGGTTAACGTTGGATACGCCTACTTTCTCCGAAAGCTCGTTAAGGCTTATCTTACGGTCCGCCATGACGCGATCCAGTCTTAGAATGATTTTTCCCATAAGCTCCTCCTATAAAGTCTCGTCTTCAAGCTTCTGAAGCTCTACACCATATTCAAAAATTGTTGAAAAGCACCAGAAAGAAAGAGCCACGATTGCCGCAATACCAAGCGATTCCGTAAGAACCATAACAGATACCACAATACCCGTAATCTTAATTTTTTTAGCTATTTCTTCGGTAAAAGGTGTATCGCTTTCCGCAATAAGCTTAAACAGATTTCTGATAATAACAACCGCCGCAAAAGCAAGCCCCACCATAACCATTGCAACGATGCAGTTAATTCCTGCCTTAAGTGTAATGCTTTCTATATTGAGCTTTTCAATAAAGTCAAAGCCGTGTACATCCATCCCCTGCGTAAAATCAACCGGACCGTATACATTAATTGTCTTGCCCAGAATGTCGATGCTCTTGCCGTCGGGGCCGAACTTAAATGCGAAGCAGCATAACGCTCCGATTCCGCATATTATAATACCTGCCAAAAGAATACCCCTGATTACATTTAATACCTTTGTAGTAGTGAGTGCTGCCTTCTTGATGTTTGTGATTTTTGTGTTTTCCATGATTAATTCTCCTTGTGTGTTGTATGTGTTATTATGTTTCGCGTAAATGTTTTATCGTTTATCGATAAATTATATATAACACACATAAAAATGCTTGTCAATAACTTTTTAATGTTTTTCGATAAATTTTTTATGTTTTTTCTTTCTCCTCTTTCAAGGCCAAAGAAAAACGGCCGTCTCCGACCGCTTCTTTTAACCTATATTAACCGTTAACACACAATATCCGCTGTCTTACAGCCCACAACGCTAAGCAGGTCCGAAGGCGCCAGTTCTATCTGGTAGCCCACCTTGCCAGCGCTCACAAAAATGGTGTCGTACGCCGCAGCCGTCTCATGGATAAACGTCTTAAAGGGCTTCTTCATGCCTATGGGGGAGCATCCGCCATGTACATAGCCCGTAAGCGGCAACAGTTCCTTTTGCTTAATCATCGCAATCGACTTCTCTTCCGCCACAGTCGCCGCCTTCTTAAGATCAAGCTCGCACTTAACCGGCACTACGAACACGTAATACGCTCCGGTCTTGCCCTGGGTCACGAGAGTCTTAAACACCTTGTCCGCGTCCTCACCAAGTATCCCCGCGATATCCTCGCCGGTTAGCGTCGGGTCTGCCTCGTAAGTATGTACATTATATGTAATCTTCTTGCTGTCAAGCACGCGACAGACATTGGTCTTGTCATTATTCTTAGCCATTACATCTTACCTCTCTCTTTAAGCCACGAAACGGATTTTTTAAGTGCCTCGATAGTCTTAGTCTCAAGCACGCACCTTGCGCCCAGGCTTCCGGCCAAAGAAAGCCTTTCATTTAAATCAATCTCTCCGTCCCCAAGCGCCAAATGATTCTTCGGCGGATTCTCGCGCCCGTCATGGATATGGAAATGCTTAAGCTGCGACACGTTCTCCGTAATAAACGGAACATCCTTCTCGCCCACAGCCTTTGAGTGCCCAATATCCCAAGTCAGACAGAAACAAGGGCTCTCCAGCATATACTCAATCGCTTTCTTTTCATACTCACGGAATCCGTCGGTATTCTCGACGGCAATCTTAATATCACTGTCGCCGATCCATTCCTCTACGCAAGTGCGAAACCGCTTGAAAGACTCCATATAAGTATCGAAGTCCCTGTCATACATCTGCACCTTCCTGTCGGGCAGAGTAATAAAGATTCCGTGCTCCATATGCATATTGATGGTAAGCGGCTGACTCTTGTCCCCGTAAGCATCGCGTAAAGGCAATAACTTCCGCGCCACCTCGATAGTTCTTCGCACCGTCTCAAGATAAGCCTCCGCCACCAACGGATTAAAGTCCGCAATATTAAGCTTCTCATCAAGATGAATCGTATAATAGATTCCCGCCTCGCGCGCCGCCTTAATAAACTCCTCCGTCTTCTCAAGCTTATCAATCTGATATTCCGGAAAGTTCATATTAAGCTCTATAAACCGTAAGCCCAACTCACGGCACAGCTTAACATTATCGCCAAGCGTCTTATTCTCAATCAAAGTCGGCATTCCAAACTGCATATAATCCACAACCTCCGATAAACCACAGGCGGACACGCCAACACGCATCCGCCCGATAATCACGCTTTATTTTTCTTAAGCTTAAGTTTGATTACAAGAACAGCCACCAAAAATCCCACTGCCGCTCCGAGGAAAATGTCTGCAAGGATATTCATATAAAGAAGCCCGCTCAAACCAATCTTCCTGTAACTGATACCCAAAAGCGACAGCAAGTACAGCACAAATGCTATAACCGCGCCCCACACGTTCTTCTTAACCGTCTTAAGCGCCCATATGCCCACAGGAGCAAAAACAAGCGCAGCCATAAGAATAATCACGCTGAACACGGAAAAAAGCACATCCACATATAAAACGGTGACATTCGTAAAATCAAACATATTAATCTACGCTCCAGCCCGAAAGATATTCAACCTGCTCGGGAGTAAGTGTATCGATGGAAAGATTCATAGCCTTAAGTTTATGACGGCCTATTTCGTCATCGATTGAATCAGGAACGTTGTAAACCTTTGTAACGAGCTCATTCTTGTGCTCGGCAAGCCATAAAAGGCTTAATGCCTGCACCGAGAAGGACATATCCATAATCTCTGCTGGATGACCCATACCGCAGGCAAGGTTAACAAGACGGCCTTCACCGAGAACGTTAAGAGTACGTCCGTCGGGTAAAGTGTAGCCGATGATGTTCTTTCTGCGGGTCTCGGCCTTGGTAGCGGCACTTCTTAAGTACGCAACATCAACCTCGCAATCGAAGTGGCCTGCGTTACAAAGAATAGCATTGTCCTTCATAACGTCGAAGTGGCGCTTAACGATTACATCCTTGCAGCCGGTAACGGTTACGAAGATATCGCCGTACTTGGCAGCCTCGTCCATGGGCATGATTCTGAAGCCGTCCATGGTAGCATCGAGTGCCTTGAAAGGATCGATTTCGGTAACGATAACGTCTGCACCCATACCCTTTGCACGAAGAGCAACACCCTTACCGCACCAGCCGTAACCTGCTACAACTACGGTCTTGCCTGCAACGATAAGGTTGGTGGTATCCATAATAGCGGTCCATACAGACTGACCTGTGCCGTATTTATTGTCATAGTAATGCTTGGCCTTGGCATCATTAACTGCCATCATGGGGCAGGGAAGAATGCCGTCACGCTCACGGGCTTTAAGTCTGTGAATACCGGTAGTGGTCTCTTCACATCCGCCGATAAGGCAGTCAGCGTATTCCTTGCAGCGACCGGACAAAAGATTAATCAAATCTCCGCCGTCATCCACGATTAAATGAGGATGGCATGCAAGTGTAGCGGCAAGAAGGTCTTCGTACTCCTCGGGAGTAACACCATACTTACCGAAAGTCTCAACGCCCATCTCCGCAACAGCAGCAGCCACGTCATCCTGAGTGGAAAGAGGGTTGCATCCGGTAAGGTAAACCTCTGCACCGCCCTTCTTAAGCACAAGTCCCAGATTGGCGGTCTTGGCTTCAAGGTGCACGGATACTGCGATTCTTAAGCCTTTAAAGGGCTGTTCTTTCTCAAATTTCTTCTCAATCTCGGTAAGTGCGGGCATGAATGCGCGTACCCACTCGATTTTCTTGCGGCCTTCCGGTGCAAGTGAAGGATCTTTAATAATACTCATAAGTCTCTCCTATAAATATTTCTCTACAATTTTATCCACTTCATAATATACTTTATCCATATCGATTGTCAAAAGAACATTGTCCTTCATAACAAACTTTCCGTTAATCATAACAGACTCAACCTCGGAACCGTTAGCCGAATAACACAAAGCCGATATAGGATTGTTCTCAGGATACATGGAAGGTGTGCGAAGATTCAGGAAAATAATGTCCGCAATCGCGCCTTCTTTAATCACGCCGAGCTTATCTTCCATATGAAGAGCCTTGGCCGCATTGACCGTCGCAAAGTTCACAACCGCCTCAGCCGACATAACGGTCGATGACTTGTGAATGCCCTTATGAATAAGGCTTAACAGTCCCATCTCCCTAAACATGTTAAGAGTGTTGTTACTAGCACATCCGTCGGTTCCGACGCACAGGTTCACACCCTTCTCCTGCATTTCCTTAATAGGCGCAAATCCGTTACCGAGCTTGGCATTGGACGCAGGATTGGTAACAACCGTCGCACCGCTCTCCTTAAGAATATCTATATCATCGCCACGCATCTGCACACAGTGAGCAAGAATCGTCTCATCATCAAGGAATCCGATATCACGTAAGAGCTCAACCGGAGTCTTGCCATACTTCTTAATGCAGTCCTCAATCTCGGTTACGCTCTCAGAAAGGTGAGTCTGATGAAGCATGCCTCTGTCCTTACTCTCCTTAACCACCTGCTCCATAAGCTTCGGTCCCGCACTGTAAATCGCATGGGGCGAAAGAATGAACTTACAGGTATCAGACTCAAATTCTTCTTTCTCCTCTATTGCCTCTTTAAATCTTGAATAGCCGTCGGTATAAAGGTCCTCGCCCACAAGTCCGCGTCCGATATATCCGCGCATACCCGCAGCGCCCGCCGCAAGCGGCGACTGACGATGGAACATATGCATATCCACAAACGTCGTAGTACCCGACTTAATCATCTCGGCAAAAGCAAGCAAATTGGTCCAATACGCCGCATCCTTCGGAAGCCTGTCCTCAACCGGCATGCACCGATTAAACAACCACTCGCCGAAATCCACATCATCCGCGTAATTCCTAAGCACCGACATATACGCATGCGTATGCATGTTGATAAGACCGGGCATTACAAGCTTATGAGTAGCATCGATTATCTCATAAGTCGCGCCTTTGTCCTCGGCAAAAGAAAGCTTGTTGCCGTTAACATACAAAGTTTTCTCCTCGATACGGATGTGGCCGTTCTCGGAAATTAATAACTTACCACCTGTAATCTTATAATTCATACTTAATCTCCCCTGAAAAGAAACAGTATATTATGTTTCAATAAGTATTAAAAATGTACGTTTATAGTACCATATTATACAGGTTAGGACAAGGTAACCTTACCTCCAGTGGGCGTAAAACGTCTTCTCTTCAAAATCGTTGCATTCATAATACATAGAGATTCTGGTTCCGCCATTTGTCGCGGTATACCAGCCGTCGAATGTCTTACCATCCATACTTGCCATCGGTAACGGGCCTATCATACCGCCCTTGAAAACAGCTATCGAATCTTTGTCGGTGCTACCACCGTTCGGGTCAAATTTATATAAAACTTTTTCTTTTTCACTCTCATAATTCGGCGAGATAATGTAAGCCAGTCTGCCTTCACAGTCAGCCATATGTCCGCCTCGTTTGTAAAAGAGATAGTCACTTTCCATTACAGCATTACTTGCATTTCCCTCAATAACGCGCATTACTATTTTGCCATCACCGGTATCCGTTACACGTTTAACCAATGCCGACTGACCGAGAAATGTTTCTGTGTCGTAAGGATCCGTATCAAACGTAACAAGAATGATATCTCCTGTCTTGGGCTTATAGGATCCGCCTCCGTATATCGTGTCCTTCCATTCATAGCATGCGGCACTCGTCCCCTCAGTAAACAATTTAGCACTTGCAACAACGCTCGTGGAAAGGCAATTTGAGGGCAATCCTGCCATTCTTATGCACCAGCTCACAAATTCAGAGCCCCAATAGGCGCCATAATTATCGCTTAAGTTCTCGTACTCAACATAGTCGCCTTCCCCCAAAGCATTCAGGCCCCCCAGGTCATCCTCATTGTTTCCTTCATGATACCCAATCTGCGACTCTGCGATAGCCACTGCATCTTCTCTAAGGTTCCCTGTTCGTATAACTTTCATCAGTCTGTCAAAAAACGGGCTGCTTTCGTAGACTCTCAAGCATGATTCTTTGTCACTCGCCTTTGCTTTTTCCCCCTGATTGAGAGATAAATAATAAGGCAATTCATTTCCCGAAAAGAACGGTATCTCTTCATTAATCTTGGCATCTTTCCTCACATATACCTGGCTTACACCGAAACTGCTTAGAAAGAACACATCGCCTCGGCATTCCCAGTTGTATCGCCCGTAATAATTCACAAAAGCTCTGCCACTGTTTTCGAAGGTAATACTTGACACATTATTTCCTGTAGCCAGGTATCCAACTCCGTCAGCATTTACACTGATATACGATCCTTCCAATCCTACATTCGGAAAATCTTCCTCTGACAAATGATTGTCTCCTACAGCGTACCAATATAGATTGTATCTTCCTGCCATGTCCGGAGTGAACCTCGGCTCCGTATCCGAAGCCCCCTTTTTAACGCATCCCGCAAGCAAAAGAATGCCTGCCAGCATAACCGCTTTTAAAATTCCCATATTTCTTCGTCTTAACATTTAACTGTACCACCCCAAATAAATTTTGCGCATTGAAATGCACCAAAGATAGCATAACACAAAAGAATGAAATCAAAAATCTATTTACTGTCAATTTTTGAGTACAACAAATAATTCTTGCCTCAACTCAATACAAGGACTACTCTCAGTTTCTGGAATCAACATTGATTACAAGGGGTTGCTTAAGTATGCCAAGGAAAAGGGTGTTGCCCCCGTCGATTTGTCTGATGAAGAAAAGAACATGTTTATTAAGAATTCAGACATGAAGACAATCAACGAACTCCGCGAAGAAATTGAAGCATAAATCATTGCAACAAAAAAAGAGCCATAGGCTCTTTTTTATTTGTCTTTCTTGTCTCGAAGGACATCTGCTATCTCTTCGAGATTGGCATTCATATCCTCAAGCTCTCTCGGCACCTTAATCAAAAATCTGATAATAAGTACCGAAAGCACTATACCCAAAATCAATACGCAAATCTGGTATACCCCCACAAATGCATCAAGCATCAATGTACCCCCTCTCTCATTATATTAACTTAATCAAATGTGTAATCATATCCACCAGGCAGTCTGCCGCAACAGGCATGAGCTCGTCGAAGGATTCAGACGCGTTATCGTCTGCGGAGTCCGAGATACAGCGAAGTACCACGAAAGGCACTTTGTTAAGAAAAGCGGTATGCGCTACGGCACAGCCTTCCATCTCCACACAGAGAGCCGTGGTCTTTTTGAAAATTGCATCCTTCTCCTTGGTAGAGGACACAAAGGTATCTCCGGTGGCTATACGGCCGATATGTACGCCGCCTTCGTCGCCTGCTACTTCCTTGGCCTTTTCTACCAAAGCAGGGTCGGCATAATATACAGGCTCAAGAGGATCGAAGTTCTTGATGACATAATCCTGCATATCGTGGTACACCAGTTCACTTCCGACCACAAGGTCAAGCTTACCTACGCTCGGAACAAGGCTGCCCGCAATACCGTTCTGAATAAGAGCCTTCGGTTTATACTTGTCAATAAGAATCTGTGTATGCATGGCCGCATTAACCTTGCCTACACCGCAACGACATATAACCACGTCAACACCGTCAAGCTTACCGGTATAATAATCGAGTCCGGCGTGCACTTTCTTCTTCTTGTCTTTAAGAAGATGTACCAGTGTCTTCATCTCAATATCCATTGCAGAAATTATTCCAATCATTTTAACCCTCCGATATTTACCTCATCGCCATTCATTATAACATACAGAATGTCGCAAAGATATACGATACATAGCATTTTACACCGTAAGAATTAAAAAAAAGGCACCCCGCATGGGATGCCTCATAAATTCATAATATTATGCGTTCTTGCCGCAGCACTTCTTGTACTTCTTGCCGGAACCGCAAGGGCAGGGATCGTTGGGATAAACCTTAGCTTCCTTACGAATGGTCTGGGAAGCCTTCTGCTCCTTGTAAAGCTCCTTCTGCTTCTCTTCGTCAAAGATTGCATTCCACTGAGGAAGCTTGTAGAGCCAGTCTGCGCCTGCAGCTACCATGTTCTTGTAAAGAAGCTCCTTGTCAAATCCAAGGTTAACCTCGGTATCAGCTTCCATGGTCTCGATGGGGTTGGGGTTTACAAGGGAATCGTTGATTCCGTCAAGGAAACCGGTCATAATCATCTGAGAAACCTTATATTTCTTGGCAAGTTCAGCCACGGTACCCGTTACAACTTCATCGGGATTCTTTAAAAGCTTCTCGTAAATACCTTTTTCTTTCTCAAAGTAGTCGTTCCAAAGTTCCTGGAGTTTCTTCTGATCCTGTTCTTCGGAATAGGCGCTGTTACGCCACTTTTCAAGTAATGTCTGTGCCATAATTAACCTCTCATGTTCTTAAATAAGCGTATTCATCCGTAAAACGCCACGCACGTAGTGTATCACAGCGTTATTAAAAATTCAACAACACATTATTTATCGTTCTCAAACCACTTAAAATCCGCAATTGTGCGCTTACGCGTAAGCTTGCCGATCAGCCAGATGTATATCCACGTAAGAATCGGAAGTATAAGCGCCGCCCCAAGAGTTACTTTGAATAAAGTCTTAGCAAGCGGAGTCTTAAAGAAAGAAAGCACCAGCATCGCCACAAACAGCACCGCAATCAGGCACAGGCACACAACCGATGCAATCCTCTGCCCCTTTGTGTAAGAGGACGTAAATCCCTCCACCTTAACAACACTCGCAAGGTCTTCCTCCGCCTGCTTAACGGAGGTAAACAGGAAAGCATGCATGCCCGCTTTATTGGCGCCGTCTATGTTTTTCTGCACATCGTCAAAGAAAACGCATTCCTCGGGCTTTAAATTATATTTTTTAAATAAAGCCTCATAAATCTCGGGTTCAGGCTTTGTAAGCTTAACATCACAGCTTAAAATATATCCGTCCGTCTCTTCGATAAAAGAAAGCGCGTCCCAGCATTCCCTCACCGCTTTAAAAGACATGTTCGACAGGCAATATACCTTATATCCTCTTCTTTTTAAATCGATTATCCAGCCGCGGGTATAATCAAAAATTTTAAGAAGCCCGTTAAAATCCGCATAAATCTCGCGCATCTTCTCTTCCATGCCCGGGTCGTTCTCTATGAACTTATCTAAGATTTCCTCCTCGCTCATCACGCCTCTGTCGATTTCGTTCCAGATAGGCGCATAAACCGTAGCCTTGGCTATTCTGTCAAGTTCTTCATCTGTGATGCCAAACTTCTGAAAGAAAGGCTTCCATCCAAACTCAACAAGTACATTTCCGATATCAAATACAACGTTTTTAATCATTTTATCATCCTTAACATGGGCTATCTCTGCCCGAATTTATTGACTGTTTCCATAAGCGAGTCAGCCGCCTGCGGATACCGCTTTATAACATCCTTAACCTCATCGCGGGCTTCCGATGCAATCTCCTGATTGTATTCAAGTTGCTTACGAAGCTTCTGTCTCCTGCCTATAAGATTGTGCCGAACTTCCACCAGCTCGCGGTGATCGTAGATGGCATCCGACTGATATACCCACACATCGGGGTCCTTAATGTTCATATTGCGAAGCCTTCTTAAAAGCTTGGCGGTCTCGGTCTCATATGCCGCCTCATTCTTTGCAAACGCCCGCCTGTTCTCGCGTTCCTTAAGATACTTGGCATGTAAGTCCTTAAGCTCCGCCGCGCTTGACACCTGATACTTGGTATAGAGGTAATCTAACAGGTTCTTATTGTTGACGTAGCGAATCTTAACCTTGTTCTCAAGCAAAATAAGGCTGTTTGACGTGCTCTCAATTCTTTTCTTCTCGCGCACATAATCCGTGTACTTAATGTATACCCACGTAACGGCTATAGCCGTAATGCCCACCGTAATATAATAACCGATTGCCACATCAAGCTTTAATAATACCTGAAGCAAAAGAAGGATTACTATCAGGACTGCTGCCGCCACCATGGCAATCATAGCAATTCCGCGGGAGTTCTCCAGGTCTCTTGTAACCTCGCGGCGACGCATTTCGTAAGCGGTTCGCTCTGTATCGATGCGCGCAAGGTCGCTTTTAACCTTAGCCTTGTAATCCTCTTCCTTGGTAAGCTTGTCGATGCCTTCCTGAGCCTCGGAAGCAATAGCTTCCATCTTCTCATATTCCTTGTCCGTCATAAGACTCGGAGTCTTGGCGTATTTCTCGTGATCCTTCCTAAGATCGTGGATGTTGCGGGCAATCTTATCAAGGTCTTCTTTCTCATCGGGAGGAAGCTTTTCAATTTCTTCCAGATCGGCAAGGTAAGAATTAACCGTCGCATACTCTTCATTAATCCTGTCCATCTCATCCGAGGCGTCCTTCATCTGCTCAAGGCAGCTTATGACATACTGCTCGCGAAGATAGGGATCGTTCATGTTAATGTTGTCTCTGGAGCTTGCAACCTCATCCCATGCACTTTCGGGCGTATTCTTTTTCCTGAATAATTTGTCCAAAAAACCCATTCTTAGTGACCCCCTGTATTACTACAAATCACCGTTTTCAAGAGCAATGTCGCGATACTCGTCCTTAAGCTCGCCGGTCATTGCGGAAATTTCCTCGTAGTACAAAGCCGCATCCTTCCGATCTTTAAGTTCGAAGAGGTTCTTTAAGTGCTTAGCCTTATCGGATGCGTCAAATTCGGCCTTAAGCTCTTCTATCTCGCCTTCTATCGGAATGCTCATTCGGTATGCATCCTCGGAATCGGCTATAAGCTTAATATATTCATTCTCCGGAAGCCTCAAGCGCTCGGCGGTAAGAAGGTGCTTGAAAGCCTTTTCGTCATTGTTAATCTCATAAGCCTTCTTAAAATACGAAACCGCGGAGTCATACAGGCACAAAGCCATACAGGTAACTCCCATATTATTGTAAATACGGCTTCTAAGTTCCGTCTCTTCCTCGTCGATGCCTGATAAAACATGCTCGTATTCCTTAAGAGCAAGGTAATAGTGGTGGTTCTCGTAGAGGAAATCCGCCTTGGCCTTCCACTTTTCGAATACATTCATGGATACATTCATCCTGAGAATGCTCTCGACCTTCTCTATCTCATCGGCGTTGTAATATCCCACATATTCAAGTATGGTCCCCACAAACGCTCCGGGAAGGGCATTGTTATTGACTAACATAAAGAGATTACGCGCAAGGTCCGTAAGTCCGCACTCAAGGTCTATCCATTCCACCAGTTTCTTGTCAAGAATGTCCTTGTCAATCAGGAAGGCGTTCTCATAGAGGACATAGCACAGTTCCTCCATGGTATAGATATTCACGTAAACTTTTTCAAAATAGTAAGGAGTGGTCGCAACCTTGCCGACCGTTGTAAGCACACGATTCGTCACAGATTGATTACCTCCTTCCATTCAATATCGGAGGCCTTAAACAGTTCACCAAAGCCCAAATCCTTAATGGTGACCTGCATACGCATCTCTGAAATCATGGACACATCCACCTTGACCCTTGAAGTCTTGGGAGGGCGCTTCGGAAGGTCCGCAAGCGTAATATCCACTATCTCAGGATTCTTACCCGTCAAAGGCGTAATGACCAAAGAAAGCTTGTTGCCCTTATCGATTATAACCTCAACACTGCCTGATGCCTCAAACCAGTTAACGCCCGCATCAAGAAGCGCAAGGTAACCGGGCTCTCCGCGCTTAAGTACGTTAAGTCCTACATTGGACTTAAGCTTATCGTTACCCAGGAACACGTGGCTCTCGCTTAAAAGCGTCTTATGAATCTTGTTCTTGGCAGAGTATGCAGCGCCCTTGGAATAAAGGTTATTACCCTCAAATACGCGGCTTGTTTTCACAACGGAGCGGATAGTCTCCCCGAATATCTCCTGCCTGAAGTTCTCGCCTATAAAGTATACGGAGGATACGATTCTTCCCTCGCATATCTGAGCCACAAGCTTGCATAACTCTCCGTCGGCATATCTTGCCTCTTCGGAATTGATGATTAAATCTTTAATATCCGCAGTCTTAAAAGAATGATAAGACTCCGGGTCGATAAATGCCACTATGGGCGTAGTATTCTTATTACATTCCATCCTTAAGGACTTAAGGTATGTCTCTGAAAAGTCCAGCAAAAGAACATCTCTGTTCCAAAGGTCCGTAGGCTGGTAAATCGTATAGTAGTAAAAGCTCTCCATGTGGCTTTGGAAGAAGACATTCTCAGTCTTAAGGCCAAGAGATGCCACCACTTCGGTAAGAACCTCCACCATTCTATCGTCAAGCGAAGACACCGTAATCATAAGCGACGATATCTTATTAAGAGAAACCGTCATGGATAAAAGAGAAAGCGACCTCTTCATGAAAAGCGCAAGCAAAGCAGACGGTCTGAAGCTCTCATCTCCGACCGCTATCTCATCGCCCGCCATTGCTTTTTCTAAGATCTTATCCACAAAAAATCCGTCCGTATCGCGGTTCTTAATGGCATCATTACCTGAGAACCACTGGTTGACTTCCTTTCTTTTGAATAAAACCGTAGGTATCAGGTATGAAGCGCCGCCTGGGATTGTGGACAGAGTATCCACCTTCTCATCATCCATACGGGTGAAACTTATCTGAGAATAGGTGTCTGTTAAGTCAAAGCCCACTGCATATTCTTCTGTATTCGGTTTTCTTAAGTCTCCGAATAAATCCATCTGTATGTATCGTCCTTACTCAAGTGTAAACATCTTGTCTATAACATAGGCGTGCTTGTGATAATCGTATAAAAGCTTGTCCACGGTATCGTAGTCCTGCAAAGTCTGGGCAATTACAATATCGTTGACTTCGTTAAACCTGGAATCAAAGGAATCTCGGCTGATATCGCTCTTCTGGATACTTGCGCTCTCCGTAAGAAGTTCTTCGCCCTCAAATTCCTCCGTTATATAGTACAAAAGGTTCTCGCCGAAGAACAGCACGAAGGCCTTCGCGTGAACTCCGCCGTACATATCGCGCATCTCTTCCGTCACATACTCGCCGGAAGACTCGCCCTCGCCCTCAATAATATAGTGAATAAACACTTTCTTGCCGGGGTCAGTCTTGTATTCGATGATGGTCTTGTCCGAGAATCTGTTAAGAGCAGGCTCTCTTCCGTCCCAGAAGTTCTTAAAGAAGGACATATATATGCCCTCTGCAAGGAGCTTGTTAAGATACTCATCGATAATCGGCGATACCGTCTCATCAATTCCGGCTTTATCTTCAGAAAAGTACTTAAGGTAAGCAAGCATGCAGACCGTCTGGATGTTCTCGCCCCTAAGGTGCGCCTTGGTAAGCTCCGTAAACACCTCCGGCTCCATAATGTACTCTCTTACAAAGTAGTCAAAAGAACACTGCGAAAGAAAGGCCATCTTAATGTCGCTGTTGCCGCCACCCTGCACGTACTTTCTGTATATATCCATACGCTCCGATACAAAGTACCCTGTATAGAGCATCTGAAGTATCAGGTTCTCGCACATCTTATATGTATCAAGGTCGAAGTTCTCGGCCGCCTTAAATATCTTACGAATATCCTTGGTCATTCCGCGGTAATTGTCCGCAAGGTACTTAAGAATTACCTCGTCGTACTTGCCCTGAGAAAAGGCCTTGGCCGCAATCTTCACCATGCGCTCGTCAGGCTCGTATTCGTCTCTTACAATAAGCTTTGAGCACAGTTTCACAAGGTCTCTTGCCTCTATGCTCTCGGTTCCGAAACGCTTAACCCACTCGATTGCGGTATCATACATTCCTCTTATAACCAGGAAACGCTCCGCCGTAACTCGCTCTCTTACCGTCATTTCGACAGGCTCTAAGCCCGCAAGGACTTCGTCAAGCTCTCTTATCTCGTCGCGGTCATAGTAGTAATCCATTAGCTTGTTGCGTACCTCGGACTTGTACTCGCTGTCTATGCGTGGATCGTCAAGGATATGAGCATAGCGCTCTCTTGTCTCTTCATTAATCTCCACAGTCTCGGAGCTGCACTCGCACACATATACGTCAAATTCAAGATTGCCGTGTATCATGGGCATAATCTTGGTCGCAAGCTTACCGGGCACCATAAGCATCTCAAGATCGTACTTGGAACTTACGGAATATCTGTTGGAGAAATTATCCTCAAACATTATCTCAAAATCCCTGTTATAAAGCGGCACATAAGCTTCGCCGTCCTTCACGGGATAGAAGGTTTCCTCGCTCTCCCTGCTCTGGTACACGATAACCTTGTTAAGGTTCTTGTTATCAACCGTAATCTTATGTGTAAAAAGAAGCCTTGCCATATTATCCGCAAGTGACTTATCAAGGTCGGTATTGCCATACACATGCCTGTATATGGTCGCAAGGTCCTTGTTGATAAGTCCCGAAGATATGCAGTCCACACTGAATCTTTCGATACGGTCTCTGAAATTATCATAAATATCGGGCAGTACTTCTCTGTCCGCTATCACACGCGCGTAAAGGTATGCCGCATAGTCCCATTTAAGATTACTCTCATAGGAGAAGTAAAGGTATACCATCTTGGGAATGTCATTGTCCACGGTGATATCCATGGATTCCATGTAGAACTCATAAAGCCTTGTGGCACGGACCTCCGAAAGGACTCCGAGTTCATACCAGTCGTGAGCTTCCGAGTCACGTCTCTCGCCCTTAATAAGGTATTCACATATGATAAGAAGCTTGTCTTCGCCCGGTTTTAACTCGTAACACTTTTTAAGAAGCGGCCAGAGGCGCCTGTTGTATTCTTTCTCCTTAGATACGAGATATACGAACTGGTCGCAGACGTCGTCGGTAAGGATTTCATTCTGCGAAGCGTAGTTAAGAAGCTTAATCTCAAAAGGCGTAAGCGCAGTAAGAAGCGTAGGATTCTGATTAAGCATGTTAACCGCTTCTACCAGGAACATAGGGCTTACGCAGCCTGTTTCAATCTGCTGTCTTATAAAGAGCCACTTCTTGGAAGGGCTTACCGCAAACTCCTCGGAAAGGTACAAAAGGAGCCAGCCGACTCTCCAGTCCGAAGGGTCGCTTGAATATATCTTATTAACCTCGTCGGTTATGTTGTCTATGTAACTGTCCTCTCTTGTGTAGAGGGTCGTTAAGTACAAGTAATATGCCCAGATTGTGGGTGAATTGATATCGGGGTTATCTTTAAGCTCATTCTCGGCCTGGTCGAGTATCCATTTGGCCTCGTTGTAGCGCTCTTCTATCATAAGCATCTGAGCCTTGAAAAGCTTGGGATACAGCAAATCGGGGCTGATTTCCCTCATGCGGTCCACCAGACGGTTCGTCTCCGTAATCCAGGTGCCAAGAGCAATCTTACGGGTTCTGAAGGCCTCGTAGTATGTAAACATATCGTAGCTTGAATGCATCATCTCAAGGTGCTTCGAACGCTCCGCCTTAGTCACAACCTCGCTTGATACGGTTACGCTCACTTCAAAAGAAACATACGCGTTATAAAAGCGCACCTTGCCAAAGTTCAGTCCGCCGTGAAGATTGTCGGGATTTATAAGCACAGGAAAGCTTAAGTAATTGCCAAGGAAATCATCATCCGTCACCACAGACTTCGTAAAGCTTATAAACTCGCCATCCGCCTCAACATTTAAGAAAGTGTATCCCCAACCGTTTCTGGTAATGTTAACGTACTCTTCCACTATGCCTATGGGGTCGTCAATGGTAATCTGCGTGCGCTCGGGTATGAATTCAACCGGCTGCTTCTTATTGATGGAAAGAAGGAACTCTTCAACATTCTGCTCGTTACCGTAGAAGCGCGAAAGTCCGAGATACAATTTCTTGTACCTTAAGTCGTTACCTACGAAAAGATTGATAAACTCTTCCGAATAAAACAGTTTAACCGCTTCATTCCAGGAGGACTTGGCAAGATTGGTGAAATGGAACAGATTCTTGATGCTTCCGAGACTTGACTCGATATTCTTCTTAAGAACAGTTACAACATAAGGAAGGTAGTACTCGCCCTGATTGGAGATTATATAAAGCTCCCCTTGGGCTACATCTCCCTCTTCAAGCCCCTGCGCCGAGAAAGTATATCCAATCTCCGACTCAAGTCCCGAGAAACTGTCCACTATAAGTTCCATGCGAATGTCCGAGGAGTAGACTCGTCCCTCGGTAAGACGGCCTCTTACGGCCTTGATAAAGAAGCTCCCCGTATATATTTCATCGGGAGCAAGCGTTAACTCTATGCGCGACAAAGAAAGGTCCAAAGACCCTTTTTCATAATCGAATTGTCCGTTTAAGATTCTTTCTACCGTCCGCCTCATTAACAAACGCCCCGTTTTTCAGGGTTCTTCTCCACTCAGTTTCTTGCTTTTGCGCATAATCCCGCATTCTTTAATATTATAACATTTCTGCTTGAATTGTGAAACAATTCGCTTAAATATTTGTGTCTTTCTTAAGCCGCAAGATTTGTGACGTCAAATGTGACGACGTTGTAAGAATTTGTAAGAAGTGTCCCGCAAACTGTAAGGGCATTCGATTTTGTCAGAGAGCCCCGTCCCATATACTAAAATCACAAGATACAAACACGGAGGACACAAACATGATGACATGGTTAACAAGCATTCTCGACGGATTAAAGGTATACGGAAGCATCGCTCCCGTAATTGCTCTGGCCCTTATCCTCAGAGCTTTTGCTCAGAAGAAACTTAATATCGTACGCTTCATCGTTGACCAGATGACAGTTTTATATCTCATCTGCGTGATCATGCTTGTGTTCTTCCCCCTTCCCACAATGGAAAAGGCTACAGCACTTAACGCATACCACGGACGTTTCCTTCCCGGCAGCTTCATCTTCGACATCGCCAAGGAAAAGTCACTTGAAAGCGTATTACAGGTTCTTTTTAACATCGCAATGACCGTTCCTTTCGGCATGGTACTTACTTATCGCTTCGGCCTTAACAAGAAGCAGGTAATTCTTTACAGCTTCCTTCTTTCACTCTTCATCGAAATCGGACAGCTTACAGGCCTCTTCTTCATCTTTAACGGTTCCTACAGATTGTTCGATGCAGACGATCTTATCTGCAACACCTTAGGCGGACTCATCGGATTCATCGTAATGACCAAGCATGTACAGCTTCCTTCACTTGAAAGCTACACCGTTTCTCTTAAGAAGAGAGTTACAGTTACAGAATAAAAGATTAAAAAGGCCGGGGCACAAGCCTCGGCCTTTGTTATATTTCCGCCTTAAATGCAGTTATCCATTCTTTGGAAACAACTCTATATTATATTCTCTATATCTCTTCCTGTACGGCCCTTCCTTTAAAGCTCTCATTAATCAGATACAATATAACCACTAACCTTGTTAGCGCAATCAATATACTTCCTATCTGCGATATGGCAAAGGTTCCGCCACTCAAATACTCTGAATAACTTATCAAAGAACAGATTGCTATACCTGCAGCCGCAGGAACCGCTCTCCTATCCATCACAGCTAATATAATCAACACTATTTCGCCCGCATATGCATATCTTTCATGCATTGACGGAAGAAAAAACGTTAATACCATAATAGTTAAACATGTAATGAAAAGCATAGACTTTCCGCTCAAATTAATTCTATCCGATATGATTTTGTAAAAAATCAGTCCCAAAACGGTCGCTGCGAGAACTACTCCCATGACAAAGTATCCTTCTGTCAGTTCACCGGCCTGCCCGATAAAACTAAAGAAGTTATAGTATCTCATGGATAAATTGCTTGAATACTGTCCCGTTTGAGAGAAATAAACCAAAATGACATCCTTTAAGGACTTTCCTTCTATCAGCATAGGGATAGCAGGCGCCAGATAAATAATCGGTATATATACGAATTGTGAGATTTGAAATTTTCTCTTTTTCTGAACAAACACGCAAAGCATCAGAACAGGTAAAAAGAAAACGGCTTGAAGTTTTAAAGCAAATGCAATAGCAAAATAAATGAAAACGTATTCCGCTGAATATCGTTCATCTTTAAACGCCTTTATCATTGCATACAGCGACATAACAATGAAAAACGAATATATACTGTCACACTGTCCCCAAGCTGACGAATTAAGCACGATGACAGGATTAAGAATAATCAATCCAAAAATCAAGATTTTTCGAAGTACATTTACACCGGGAGTACAATACTCAAAAAGCTTTACGCAAGCTGCACCCAAAGCATAATCAAAAAGCATAGGAAGCATTTTAACGACCAGAATACGCGAGAGGCCGGTCATGGAGAGCAAAATCATTATATCTACATAGAGCGGTGAATAGTTGCTGATGTTGCATCCAAATGAATGCCATCCTATCTCCCTTATTTGATCTACCCACCTGCCATTATAAATAATAAAGTCTTCAGATTCATAACTTAACATCTTAAACCTTACCAAAATGGAAAACACCACTATCAACATGAGGATGATTAATTCCCCAACAGTCATTCCCCCGATTTTGGTATCAGTTATGGCACGTATTACCATAAAGTCATATTTATCAGATAACCAGATTAATCCGCATCCGACTATAATTCCCCCGATAGCCGCACCAATTCTGGTCATTGACAAGCTGCCGTTAACTGCCCAGATAATTATCAAAGAAATAATAGTTAATGCATAAAGGCTAATTTTAATAACTGTTTTCTTCATAATTCGGCACCTCATATACCCATATATTCCAATATGATGAATCATTTGTAAAGCAGCCTATATAATTCAGTCCGTATCTGTCACAATTTAAAATTTCTCCGGCACTGAAAATATACCGGCAATTAAGTTCTTTAAGTTTATCAAAGTTTAAACGTAAGTCATTGATTTTACCGTTGAAAGATTTACCAAGCATATATGCATTTCCCCATTCATGGTAGAATGCATAGCATCTTGAGCCCCAATTGTCAAAATAAGCTTTGTTGTAATCATTCATTTCAAGTTCGTCGGCTATAATCTCACGAAAGGCTTTCTTGTATTCCAAAGGATAGTTATTTGAATATCCGTCAATTGTATAGAAGCCATGCATTAACGCCGCAACCGGGCTTATTCCGATATGAACAACCCGATACGTTGACATATCTTTCCCTATCCTTTCGGATATAGTTTCCATCAAGTCTTCTGAATAGAGGTTCCTCATGGTAATATATCCTGTAACATGCTCCCCATTGTTAATCTGATTAACATTTTGGTAAAAAATGCCGGATTTATCTCGCGCTATCATATTAAGAGTAGGAAAAAGAATGATAGCTATCAGGCAATAGGATACCCATAAGTATAGTTTCTTTTGCGGAAATGCCTCTATTATTATCGCCACCGAAATACCGAGTAAAATATACCATGCTCCGGGAAGAAAATAGTGAAATCGAGCCAATTGGAAGGATTTCAAAATGCCGGTCAATTGATGTTGAATTCTGTATACAAACCCCGATTCAAAAAAGGCAGATAAAAAGCAAAGTACAATTATCGTTCCTATCGCTATAATAAACACTTTACAATAATTTCTAATTTCTTTCTTCGCGGCAAGTAATAAGATTGCTATTCCCACCGGTATGATGATGTACTCATGCTTGGATTCAGCCTCATATGAATAGTTTCCCACTCTCAACCGTTGTAAAAACAGTTGCAAAACAGAGCCGTCCTTGGCTCCGAGTCCGGACTCTACTCTGTGACTCACCCATGAATCAGCAGAAAAAACTTCAATAAATAAATCGATATTACACGCCACATATGTTGCAGTCAAAACGCCAAGTGCCAAAAGGATTAACCAATCACTCCTTTTCTCTTTCACACTGATAATTACAAAAGTTGCAAACAGCAGTGCAATTGCTGCCCATCCGGACAACACAAAACTTGTAGAAAGAGCGTAATATATTATCATCAGGCAAGAAATAATTGTATTCAAACACGACTTGGCACGGATTTTGAGAATCGCGTAAACTAACAAAGGTGTTCCTGCAACAACATTTCCGTAAATGCTATGAACAGGCAAAAGTGCAAAAAGGAACGCCGCTGAAGCTGCAGCAACACTATTATGCGTCAGCTCCTTAACACATAAATATGTACCTATGTAAGAGGTAACAACAACAATACAATGTTGAAGCAAAAAAGCTGTATATACATCAAATATTCGATATAAAGGCACAAAAATAGGGCAGAAAGGCTTCAACCCCTCCTTGGGAATTCCACACATCATCTGCTCATATATTTTGCTTCCGCTATATCTTGCAGGAAAAACATAATTAAATATAGTCTCATCCAATTGATCGTGAAAAGGGAATACTGCATTTCCTATTCCATCTCGAATACTTAGAAATATAATAGGACTCAGAATTACCGCTATAGCCAGGAATCCTACAATTTTCCAAAAGTAGCGTGATAAAAATCGATTTTCCCTTTTAATCAGATCCATAATTGCCAATATCTCTCTTCTATTTTATTTAAATTATTATTACATAAATAGAAATAATTGTCACGTACTATCCCCTATTTAAAAGCCCCCGGGCCATAGGCTCGAGGGCTTTAAGTAGGGGATAAAAAGGATATATAAAAAGGAGTTACATGAAAAAGGATGTAAGCGTTAGTTAATTACGCTCCTTGCGAAAGCCTTAGCGGCCTCGCAGTCGGCTGCGTTGGGGCGAGCCTTATGGAGCACCATGAATTCGCCGCGACAATGATATTCCTTGTCGCTTACATTTATGCCTAAATCTTCGGCAAGCTTCTTAACCTGTGCATAGGTCGAAGGAAGCAATGCCGCAGTACTGAAATTGACTAATGTTCCAATCTTGTCTTTATTATCCTTAAGAAATTTCTTCACTGTCTCATCAATGCCCGCAGCGTACACTGCACTTCCCAGGAAAAGAACGTCCGCCTTTTCATTAAGAGGCTCATATACTTTCAAAGCAGGTACATTCACCGCTTCCGAAATTGCATTGGCAAGTTTCTCTGTATTACCGGTTCTTGAAAAATATCTGATTGCTATATTCATATCGTTGCCTCCGTGTATTTCATTGTGTATATTTGTATTGTACGCAATCTTTCGCAAATGTCAATAGAGTTTATAGTTTTTTAAGAATTATATTGTGCACGATTTATTTTAGAGCATAAAAAAGCCCCTTGTGTCACACACACGGGGCCTGAATACGTTAAATTATTTATCTGCTTCGGCAAGTTTAAGAAGAATGTCGTTGCTGCGCTGAACGAATTTGGTCATGTCCTCTGAAGAGAGGGGTGCCTGCTGGAGCTTGGCGAGGTCGTAGAGCTGCTCGGCAAAGAGAGATACGTCTTCGTCCTTGTGGGCTACCATGTACTCAACCAACGGGTGGTTGGCATTGAGAATGAGGGTCTCGCCGGTCTCGGCGCCAAACATCTTGGGATCCATACCGGGCATAGCGTACATCTTCATCATGTCCTGCATTCTGCGTGATTCCTCGGATAAGGTAATCATGGAAGCAATCTTCTTGTTCTTAAGCTTCTCGACGGTGAGTTTTAAGTCTTTAAGCTTAAGGGTCTTTTCAAAGACGGTCTTTAAGTCTTTGGCTTCGGCATCGAGTTCTTCCTGAGCTTTCTTGGAGGTCTTAGACTTCAAAGTGTCTGTTATGTCGGCATCGATACGAGAGAACTTAATGCCGGGGTTCTTGGCTTCAAGCTGGGAGATGAAGGGCTGGTCGATGTTGTGTTTAAGCACTACAGCGTCCATCTTGGCCTGCTTGAACATGTTGATGTACTGGCTCTGCTGCTGTTCGTCGGTTACGTAGTAGATGGTCTTGTCTTTCTCCTTGGCATCAGCATCTTCGGAAGAAGCCTCGTCCACTACTTCTGCGTCAACCTTCTCGCCGTTTTCATCGGTAGCATTCTCTTCTACGTCGATGGGCTTAACCTCGAGGCACTCGGGAAGTGTCATATACTTACCGTCTAAGTTCTTAAAAAGAATGTAGTCTGTCATCTTCTCGCAGAACTTATCGTCCTTTAAGCAGCCGTATTTGATGAAGGGAGAAATGTCTTCCCAGTATTTTTCGTAGTTTTCTTTGTCGGTCTTGCACATGCCGGATAACTTGTCGGCAACCTTCTTAGTGATGTACTCGGAAATCTTGGTAACAAAGCCGTCGTTCTGAAGAGCGGAACGGGATACGTTAAGAGGAAGGTCGGGGCAGTCTATAACGCCCTTTAAGAGCATTAAGAACTCGGGGATAACTTCCTTGATGTTATCGGCAATAAATACCTGGTTGTTGTAAAGCTTGATGGTACCTTCGATGGATTCGTACTCCATGTTAATCTTGGGGAAGTAAAGGATACCCTTTAAGTTGAAAGGATAGTCCATGTTAAGGTGAATCCAGAAAAGGGGCTCCTTGTAATCGTTGAAGACTTCGCGATAGAACTTCTTGTAGTCTTCGTCGGAGCACTCATTGGGGTGCCTGGTCCACAAAGGATTGGTCTCGTTAAGAAGTTCGGGGCGTTTTTCGATTTTAAGTTTAGCCTCATCTCCTTCTTTCTCAGGCTTAATCTCTTCGATTACAACGTCGGAATCAAGCTTTTCAGAAGCCTTTATAGTTTCGGTGCCCTTGTCGGGAGCTTCGGAAATATAAATCTCGGTAGGCATGAAGGAACAATACTTCTTAATAACCTCACGAGCCTTGTATTTGTTGCAGAACTCCAAGCAGTCATCGTTAAGGAAAAGGGTAATCTTGGTGCCGACTTCAGGCTTCTCGCACTCTTCCATGGAGTACTCTGTACCGCCGTCGCACTCCCAATGAACTGCCTTGGAACCGGGCTTGTAGGAAAGAGTATCGATGTGAACTTCCTTGGCTACCATGAATGCCGAGTAGAAGCCGAGACCGAAGTGACCGATAATCTGGTCTTCATTGGCCTTGTCCTTGTACTTGCTGATAAAATCCGTAGCACCGGAAAAAGCAATCTGGTTGATGTATTCTTCAACTTCGCCACCGGTCATACCAAGACCGTTATCGATAAAAGTAAGTGTCTTGTCTGTAGAATTAACTACTACGTCGATGCGTCCCTTATAGTCTGCGGGAAGCTCGTACTCGCCCATCATGGCAAGCTTTTTAAGCTTGGTGATGGCATCGCAGCCGTTGGAAATAAGCTCTCTGTAAAAAATATCGTGATCGGAATATAACCACTTTTTGATAATAGGGAAAATATTCTCGCTGTTAATTGATAAACTACCGTGTTTAGCCATTAATAATGCCTTCTTTCTAAGTTCTTAATTCAGGAAAAGCAAACGCTTTTCCCCTGCCAACATACAGTATAAACCACCCCAAATAAAAGTCAACGAAAAATTAGCACTCATTTAACATGAGTGCTAATCAGCATCGTCAAACCCTTGAAAATACAGGATTCTTTCAAATATAAACTTTTTATAAAAAGATAAACGAGGGGGCCTTTGGGTACAAATCACAGGTGATAAGTGTTGCCCCCTCGCCTATATCAAATTAAAATTCCACGTCAAAGAACGTCTTGGTCTTAACGTCCTTATCGTGAATCATGATTATCTGATTGTAAAGCTTCTCGTTCAAAGTTTTGGAAAGCGTCCCCAGAAACTCATCATAAGTCTCATCAAACACAGCTTCCTTGCGCGCCGCAAGAATCTCAACCTTGTTAAGCTGCGTCTCATCGATATCAAAGTCGCTTACGCACTTAAGAATCACGTAGCCTTCGCTCGTTACGAACACTTCGCTTATCTCGTCCTTGTCAAGGGAAAAAGCAGCCTCCTCAAAGGTCTCTTCCATCTCTCCGCGCTTGAAAGTGAAGGTAGTCTCATCGCCCTCATTGTACTTGGCGCTCAAAGCTTCAAAAGAATCCTCTCCTGCCACCGCAAGTTCTCTTACCAGGCGGGCTCTCTCCGCCGCTTCCCTCTGCGTACGCTCCGAATACTCAATACGATTACCGCGGGCATCGTGCGTGTAAGTCTTAATAAGAATAGCCTGCACCGTAATGGTACGAGCCTCATCATCGCTTATCTCGGGATTAATGTCCCTGATTACATACTCATAAACCTTGTCCGCAAGGGCATATTCGCTGTAGAAATTGACTATGTCTTCCTCCGTTACGTTAAGAACTTCCCTCTCCTTATCATTAAGGCTTGCATAAAAGCTCTCCGAGGCCTTCTTAACCGCTTCGGTCTCGCGTTCGTCAAGCGAAAGCCCGTAAGACTCAGCCATCAGGTTCATAACCTTAACCTGCGCAATCTTGGCAAGCACCATATCCTTGACGCGCTTCTCAAGAGACTCTCCGTCACGCGACTGACTCCAAAGCTCCGGCCCATATACGTCCTCGTACTGATTCTGAATCGTGGTAAGATACAGCATCATCTCCGGCAGATAACAGGTCTTGTTGTTAATACGCATAAGCTCATCAGAACCAAAGCCGGTGGTAATTACAATATCCCTCTTCGTGCATCCTGTGAGGCAAAGACACCCTATCGCCAAAACTGATATTATGTTAACCAATAATCGTTTTTTTGCTGACATCAAATACTTCCTAAAACTAGTTCTCGGCAAGCAAATTACCTTTCTTGTCGTACCAGCGCAATCCGTCGGTAAGGACGCGGTCCTCATCGTTCTTAATACGCTGTATATAGTCCTCAACAGACTTAAGAGGTGTCGGGAACGCTGTGCCGCCGAAGTACAGTCTGGTGCTGTGCTGGTCGGAGCCTGCAGTACCGGGAAGGTTATTGGCATTGGCAAGTGCTACAGCCTTGTCGTTCCAGATACGGTTGTCGGTTCCGTCTTCCTTGGGACGAACGTGAGCTGCGTTGAACATCTCGATACCGTCCACATATTTCTCAAAAGTCTTAATCTCGCTTATATAATAAGCCTCTCTGTAGGGATGTGCCTGAATGACCATACCACCCACCGAGTGGAGCATCTCAAGCTGCTTCGGAATATCGGCATCGTGGAGCTCGGGATGAGCCTTCATCCAGTCAATCGTAAATCCGTAAATCAGGAAATCATGGGCATCGTGGCCGGCTTCGTATCCTAAGAATACAGGGAGTCCAATCTTGTCACCCTCGGCCTTTGCATTGTGATAGCCCATAAAAAACTTATCAAGCCACTCCTCCCAGGGAAGGCTTCTGTCTACTGCAGTATTACCGCCCCAGTTGTGGTCGGTAACCATTACGCCGGCGTAGCCTGCGTCCTTGTACGCTCTTACCATCTCGGCAGCGGGACATTGTCCGCACTTGCTGCCCTCGGACGTGTGCATGTGAGTCTCGTAGAGGTAAGGGTACTGTCTCTTAATCTCTTCAACAGTCATTATTAATCATTCCTCTCGTATCTTAAGAAGCTATACACGATGTCAAAGCAGTACTGCTCCTCCGAGTCGGCGGTGATACGAAAGTCCGAGTGCTTATCTAGATTCTCATAGTAAGCATCCGCCTTGTATTCATAGTCAATCTTGGTTACGTGTACCACTCTCGTTTCGGGCAGAAACTCCCTGTAAAGCTTCTCATTATCGATAATGTAAATGTCTTCGTCGGGGTAGTCTTTAAGTGCCTCTCGTAACGCTTCGATTGAGTCAAAAGAAAACACATCTGAAGAAGTCCTGACATTCGCCTTGACTCCGTCTGTGAAAATCATGTTGACGCTTCCTCTGATGGGAAGATTCCCCGGAAGCTCTTTAAGATATTTAACCCCGTAAACCGCAATCTTGCCTTCCAACGCTTTCAGGCGTTCCTTCTTCTCGGAAGGGATGGTTGCAAGGGGCGAATCCTTGTAGGATATGCCCCAGTTTGAATCTACTGTAACAAAGGCGTTCATTAAATGGCCACCTCAATATTCTCTATCTGCGGATGAGTCTCGTAACCCTCCAAACTCACATCGTTTCTGGTAAACTGATAAAAATCCTTAATGTCGGGATTTAAGTGGAACTTAGGAGCCGGCAGGGGCTCTCTGGAAATAAGTTCCTTAATAAGCGGCACATGTCTGTCGTAAATGTGAGCATCGGCAATTACATGCACGAACTCACCCACGTTCATGTCACATACCTGCGCAAGCATATGTACAAGAACGGAATACTGCACTACATTCCAGTTATTGGCCGCAAGCACGTCCTGAGACATTTGATTCAGAATCGCATTGAGCGTAAGCTTGTCCTCACCGGGTCTCTGCGTAACATTAAAGGTCATGGAATACGCACAAGGATAAAGATTCATCTCGTGAAGGTCCTGATGCACATAGATATTCGTAAGAATCCTTCGGCTGAAGGGATTGTTCTTAAGGTCGTATATGACTCTATCGACCTGATCCATCATGCCTTCCTTGTACTGATGCTTGATGCTCATCTGATAGCCGTAAGCCTTACCGATGGAACCGTCCTCGTCAGCCCACTCGTCCCAGATATGAGAGTGCAGGTCATGCACATTATTAGACTTCTGCTGCCAAATCCAGAGCATCTCATCCGTCGCACTCTTAAGAGCAGTCTTTCGTAGCGTAAGAATAGGGAACTCTTCCCTTAAATCATATCTGTTCACAACACCGAACTTTTTAATAGTGTACGCAGGCGTTCCGTCAGCCCAGTGAGGTCTTACCTTCTCGCCCTCGGTACTCGTCCCATTTTCCAATATATCCTTACACATATTGATAAAAATCTTATCCGCTACGCTCATGATACTCCTCCCAATATTTACTACCAAAAGTCTACCACACACGCCCTTCAAAGTCTATGAATCGGCATCTTAATAATTTATAAAGGGCTCCATAAAACGGAGCCCTCCGGTATCATCAAGCCGACCGATAATAAAGCGCTTTAGCGGTTTATTATTGCGCGATAGTCAAAAGAGATTTCTCAGCTTCTTCGTATTCCTCTTCGGTGTAACCAAGTTCCATAATCGAATCCTTGGTATAGCCTTTTTGAATCATTTTTACGATCTTTTCATTGTGCTCTGCTTTAATCCATTCCCTGGCACACTGATTAACATACTCATCCATTATCTTACTCACAGCCGTAAAACCTCCTTCCGTTTCCTTTAACTCAGTCACTCGCCTCGATAAGGCGGGAAACTTTGAATTCTTAACTTCCTTCTTGGTAAAGCAAGACATAAGTTCCGCAATATCAGAGCCGTCGTCTATGGTAGTATTGACAAAGATTTCATGCAAACCGTTATCCACCACCTCGCCGGTCTCGCGAATCACTTTATCAACGTGGTATATGGTCTTACCACCCTTCAAAAAATCAAACTCGGAAATGTATACCACATACACTTCCCTTACATCCTGAAACTCTTCTCCTGCTACGGACTCCCTTACAGTAATAATTGAAGCGTTGTACCGCGCTCGTCTCAAATGATTGTCATGATCCGCCCGCTGAATCTCGATGTTGCAAAGAGTACCATCCTTAAGCCTGCATAGGGCATCCAGTCGCGCCGACCGCCCATAAAGATTCCTGATACTCTCCTGCGTACGAACCTCATCGACAATTAGCTCATCGTCCTCTAAAATCGTACGAAGAATCTCCTGGCATACCTCTCTGTCTGCCGCGATGACTTCAAAAAAAATGTCATCTATGGGTCTAAAGTCCATAATCCTTGAGCGCTTATCTTCGTAAGCACCGTAACTGCAATATTCTGTTTTCATAACTTACCAATGTATCTCCCGGAGTAAGCCAAAATCATTATATCACATGGGTGACCCGGTGTAAAGGATTTTTCGAACATTTGTTCGCTATTATTTCAATTGTGCTATTAGTCGGTGATTATCGTAAGATTTTGTAAGAGGGAAAAAGAAAAGCTAATGACTTAAACAACTTTAACAAGAAAAATTAAGATAAAAGTATATCGGTAGTTGACACCTTAACAGATTTGACATCGGCGATTCCGTTGGCTTCAATCATTTCCGGAACGGTTACTTTAATCTTTTCTAACAGTGCATCATAGGAACCTGACTCAAGAGAGATTCCCAGTTCATCACATATGGCAACCCATACTTCAGCATCTTCGTCCCAATGAACTCTGACTATAACGTCCATAAAATACCTCACAGACTTTCTCCTTTCCCATGCAAATGTACTATTCTATATTACAAAGGCAGGTACTCGGATTTCTAACCGCCATTCCGTCATAAAAAGTCGGAATGGCACTTGTATGTACATCGTCAGTATATCATACAGAGGTTAACCTCTCAACGCCGCCTAAGCATAAATGAACTTAAACCCTTGAATAATGCAATTATAGAACACATGTTCTTATTTGTCAACCCGTATCCCCCCGTTAATTCTTGAATGATATAGTAGAAGGTAACGTTCGATTAATGAAATACCCAATCGACGGCGGAATGTTCCGCATGGAAAACATATTGACTTAAACCGGTTAACAAGGAGGAATCCATAATATGCACAC
>JAFYDI010000100.1 GCA_017544835.1 Lachnospiraceae bacterium
CTGCCTGGCCGGTGAATCCGCCACCCTTAACGGTAACGATTGCATCGTACTTCTCAACAGTTTCTGTAGCTACAAGGGGCTGACGAACGATAACCTTAAGGGTCTCAAGACCGAAGTAATCGTCAATGTCTCTCTTGTTAATAGTGATAGCGCCCTTACCGGGTACTAAATATACTCTTGCAACGGAAGACTTTCTTCTGCCTGTTCCGTAGAATTTAGCTGCTTTAGTAGCTTTCTTAGCCATTTTGGTAATCTCCTTTCAGTTCCTCTTAGAATGTTAATACTTCAGGTTTCTGAGCTTCGTGCTTGTGATCGGGTCCAGCGTAAACAAAAAGCTTCTTACCCATCTGACGTCCAAGAGGTCCCTTGGGAAGCATTCCCTTAACTGCGATTTCGATAACTTCTTCGGGCTTGGTAGCAAGCTTTTCAGATAAAGGCATGGTACGAACACCGCCTACGTAATCTGAGTGACGGAAGTAGGTCTTCTGCTCCATCTTCTTACCTGTAACGGAAATCTTCTCAGCGTTAACAACGATTACATAATCGCCGGTATCAACATGAGGAGTAAAAATTGCTTTATTCTTGCCTCTTAAAACCTTAGCAACTTCAGATGCAAGGCGTCCGAGAGTCTTATCTGTAGCGTCAACCACATACCATTTTCTCTCGATGGTATCGGGATTTGCCATAAATGTTTTCATGATGTTTCCTCCATAAAAAATCAACTACGTGTAAATCTATGTTCATATGCCTTACCGGGGCTATGGCTGGGCATAGTAAACTCGTCGCACACTAAGACATTATAGCCTTGGGGCTCAGTACTGTCAAGTAAAATTTTCTTTTGCCAAAAGAAAAAATCAAGGCAGATTCACAAAAGAAAATTCTTTAAGAAGCAGCCCGTGAGCCGGTGCCGTGGGGCCTGCCGCCTCGCGATCCAAAGCCTCAAGCATATCCTTAACGTCCGAAGGCTTTCTGATGCCAAGTCCCACCCACATAAGTGTCCCGGCGATGATACGGACCTGATTGTACAAAAAACCGGTGCCCGTAACGCTGATTACGACCTCATCGCTTTCTTGAGCCACTTTAATGTCGAGAATAGTGCGAACCGTAGTCTCTGCGTTGGTATTGACACTACAAAAGCTCTTGAAATCGTGCTCACCGATTAGGTATGCCGCACCCTCCTGCATGAGCGCCGTGTCAAGCGGTCGCCTCTCGTGATATGCGTAGAGGCGCTTTGTGGGCGGGCAAAAGTCCGCATTGTATATATGATACTCGTAGGTCTTAACGGTGTCTGTGTGGCGCGGATGAAAGTCAGGAGCCACCTCGCGGGACCATACGACTCTGATGTCTTCCGGAAGTCTTGTGTTCAGGGCAAAAGAATACTTATCGGCAGGCATCCGCATCTCGGTGTCAAATACACACATGCTTGCAAGGCTGTGAACGCCTGCGTCGGTGCGACTTGCGCCTATAACTTCGGTAGGGGTGCCCGTAAGGTCCGTAAGTGCTTTATTAAGTTCTCCTTCAATGGTGCGGGCGTTATCCTGAACCTGCCAGCCGCTGTAGGCGGTGCCATCGTAGGAAACGCACATAAGAACTCGTTTCATTTTCTTGCCTATTTGAGGATAATGCGAAGTGCAATGATGATACCTAAGTAAAGCGCCAGCACCAGGTAACCGATTGCATCGCGTTTCTTGTATTTAAGGGGTTTCATCTTGGTACGACCTTCGCCGCCTCTGTAGCAACGGGCCTCCATTGCCATAGCAAGGTCGTTGGCGCGCCTGAAGGCCGATACGAAAAGCGGTACCAATAGGGGCACGAGGCTCTTGACGCGTTTAAACATGTTACCGCTCTCAAAGTCTGCGCCGCGGGCCATCTGAGCCTTCATAATCTTGTCCGTCTCCTCCATGAGGATGGGGATGAACCTGAGGGCGATGGACATCATCATCGATATCTCGTGAACGGGTACATGTATTATCTTAAGGAAGCCGAGGCCTTTCTCCAAGCCGTCGGTTAAGTTGTTGGGGGTGGTGGTGAGTGTCATGATGGATGAGCCGATTATCAGGAAGGAAAGCCTTATCGCCATGAAACCGGCGGTGTAGATACCTTCTTTGGTAATCTTAAACTTCCAGAACTCGTATATCACCTCGCCCTGTGTAAGAAACAGGTTAAGTACTACGGAAAAAACAAGCAGGAACGCAATCGCCTTCATACCGCGTACCATGAAGGAAAAAGGAACCTTCGACAATTTTATTACTATAAAAAGAAACAAAATCGCGGGTATGTATCCGTAGAAGGATTTGGTGATAAAGAGGGAAGTTAAGAACACTAACGTTCCCATCAGTTTAACTCTTGGGTCAAGTCTGTGTATTACCGAGTCTGTGGGGTAATACTGGCCCAGTGTTATGTCTCTAAGCATTGTTACCTCTATGTGGCGGCGGCTGTTCTGTCGTCGCTTTAAATCGGGTGCTGTCGCTGTCACATTTGCCGTCACCTTAAGTGCGGTTTTTAGCGGTGCATTACCCGTAAGATTTCTGAAACTGCTGTATCCACAGTAATGATGTCGGTGGATACGGGGAAGCCTGCGGCTTTGAGTTCGTACATGGTCTCGGTTATATTGGGGACACCCAAACCCATTTCCTTGAGCTCGTCGCGATGCTTGAATACTTCGGACGGGGTATCGTCAAAAGCAATCTTACCCTTGTGCATTACCACGATTCTGTCGGCGTAGCGCGCTACGTCTTCCATACTGTGTGATACAAGGATGATGGTGCAGCCGGTATCCTTGCGAATTGTCGTAAGCTTCTCGAGGAGCTCGTCGCGGCCTTTGGGGTCTAAGCCCGCTGTGGGTTCGTCAAGGATAAGTACCTTGGGCTTCATGGCAAGTACGCCCGCTATGGCCACACGGCGCTTCTGACCACCCGATAGATCGAAGGGTGACTGGTAGAAGTAGTCGTCTTCGATACCTACCTGCTTGAGGGCTTCGTAGGCGCGAAGCTCGGTTTCTTTTTTCGTAAGGCCTAAATTCTTGGGGCCGAAGCATACGTCGCTGAATACATCGGTCTCGAAAAGCTGATGCTCGGGATACTGGAATACGAGGCCGACCTCGCCGCGAAGCTTCTTAAGGTCGTAACCGTCGTCGGAAATGTCCGCTCCGTCCACGTATACGCCGCCTGAAGTGGGCTTAAGTATACCGTTAAGCTGTTGCACCAAAGTGGACTTTCCCGAGCCTGTATGGCCGATTAAGCCTATAAATTCGCCGTCTTCAATTTTAAGGTTGATATCGTCAAGGGCGGTAGACTCCATGGCCGTACCGGGATTGTAACGATATGTCAGATGATTAACTATTATTGACATTGCTTTAAGGCCTTTATAAGTTCTTCATTGGTAAGAATTCCATCGGGGATATTGAGTCCCGCTTTCTTAAGCTCGTGGGCGCACATGGTGACCTGCGGAACATCGAGGCTGAGCGCTTTAAGCTTGTCTACCTGCGAAAAAATCTCTCTTGGCGTGCCCGCCATAGCAATCTTACCCTTGTCCATTACTATTACCTTGTCGGCGTGGACTATCTCGTCCATGTAGTGTGTAATAAGAATTGCCGTAATCTTCTCTACGTCGTTAAGCGCTCTTACCGCACGGATGACTTCCTTGCGTCCTATGGGGTCAAGCATGGCGGTAGGCTCGTCAAGAACTATGCATTTGGGGTGCATTGCAAGTACGCCTGCGATGGATACGCGCTGCTTCTGGCCGCCCGATAAACGGTTGGGCGATTTCTTGCGAAACTCGTACATGCCTACGGCTTTGAGGCTCTCTTCCATGCGCTGCCAGATTTCCTCTGTGGGAACGCCCTGATTCTCGGGGCCAAAGCCTACGTCTTCCTCTACGACCTGTCCTATTATCTGATTGTCGGGGTTCTGGAATACCATGCCGACAGTCTCGCGCACGTTCCAGAGGTTGGCATCATCTTTGGTATCCTTGCCGTCTACAAATACGGTTCCCTCTGTCGGAAAAAGAATAGCATTTAGATGCTTGGCAAGTGTAGACTTACCTGAACCGTTGTGACCGAGGATTGCCACAAATTCACCGCGGTTGATTTCAAGGGATACGTTATCCACAGCAGTGGTGATTCCTTCCACATTGCCTTCTTCGTCGCGCCTTATATATTCAAATGTTAGATTGTCTGTTTGAATGATTGACACTTTTATAATACCTGTCGATGTTATATACTGTTAGTGAAATGATACTTCTGTAATTCAATCTAATTGATTATACAAGGAAAAGCGATGAAACTCAAGATAAAAGAGCTTTTTGACAAGATAGTTAAGGCTTTGAAGCCCTATCAAAAGAATATAATACAGCCACTTTTAAAGATTATACTGATAATCATCATATGTGTGATTATCGTGCACGTTATAAGCGGACATGAAACCCTCACCCAGTATGCGGACAAGCATCCCGATGTAGCTTACAGTACAAGTGTGGAGGGGGAAGTTACCGAACCTTAATACTGATGTAACTGTTATCTGATTCCAGTGTTGCTACATGCAAAAAGACCGGTGCATATGCACCGGTCTTTAATGTTGAATTAAACTAACTCAAGAAGTACTTCCATAGCTGCATCGCCCTTACGCTGGCCGATCTTAACGATACGGGTGTAACCACCGTTACGGTTTACGTACTTGGGAGCGATTTCATCGAAGAGCTTGTTGGTCTCGTCTGTGTAGAGAACCTTAAGCATCTGGCGACGTGCGTGAAGCTTTGAAGGAGCGTCTTTCTTAATCTCCTTCTCTACGGTTTCGTATACGGTAACTTTCTTGCCGTCAACTACTTCCTTAACGCGCTTGCCGTCTTTATCTTTCTTAGCAACCTTTGCGTTAACTTTAACTGTTTCGAAATTGTCTTTCTCCTTAACTGCGAGTGCAATTAAACCTTCAACAATCTTCTGAACTTCTTTAGCCTTAGCTTCGGTTGTAACGATCTTGCCGTTAGCTACCAAAGAAGTAACCTGGCCTCTTAATAAAGCCTTTCTCTGTGCAGATGTTCTGCTTAACTTTCTGTACTTTGCCATTTTTAATTCCTTTCATGCGTGCTCTTATGGTCTTACCGCACAATAAACTCTAATGCGCGCTCTTATGGACTTACCGCATTATTAACTTTAGATATCGTCAGCGTTGTTAAGCTGGAGACCTAACTCCTTAAGCTTAAGCAATACTTCGTCCAAAGACTTACGACCAAGGTTTCTAACCTTCATCATGTCTTCGGGTGTCTTGTTAACAAGCTCTCCTACGGTGTTGATACCTGCTCTCTTTAAGCAGTTGTATGAACGAACGGAAAGCTCAAGCTCGTCGATGCTCATGTCATCAACAGCTCTGCCCTTGGAAGAATCTTCCTTGCTGGTAATAACATCAGTCTTCTGACCTGCCTCAGAAAGATCGATGAAGAGGCTTAAGTGCTCACTTAATACCTTAGCTGCAAGGCTGACTGCCTCTTCGGGAGCAAGGGTTCCGTTAGTGTAAACGTCAAGTGTAAGCTTGTCAAAGTCAGTTACCTGACCAACACGGGTGTTAGCAACAGACATGTTAACTCTCTCAACGGGAGTATAGATGGAATCGATTGCGATAACACCGATGGGAAGATCATCGTTTTTATTCTTGTCAGCGCCTACGTAGCCACGGCCCTTGGTAATGGTAAGTTCCATGTAGAACTTAGCATCCTTGCCGCCGCAAAGTGTAGCGATTACAAGATCGGGATTTAAAATTTCAATGTCAGAATCAGCCTGAATGTCGGAAGCCTTAATTACGCCTTCACCTGTAAAATCGATGTATGCGGTCTTAGGCTCGAAAGAATCGCTGGTATTCTTAATAGCGAGCTTCTTGATGTTTAAGATAATCTCTGTAACATCTTCCTTAACACCGGGAATAGATGAAAACTCATGAAGTACGCCTTCAATTTTAATCTGGCTTACTGCAGCGCCGGGTAATGAAGAAAGCATGATTCTTCTCAAAGAATTGCCAAGGGTAATACCGTAACCTCTCTCAAGAGGCTCGGCAACAAACTTGCCATACTTCTTATCTTCGGACACTTCAACAACTTCCACATTGGGTCTTTCAAATTCAAACACAGTAAATACCCTCCTTTTGATTTAAGTGAAATTACATTATTTGGAGTATAACTCGACAATAAGCATTTCGTTAACAGGTACGTCAATCATCTCTCTGGTAGGAAGATTCTTAACAGTTCCCTTGAATGCGTCAGCATCTACATCAAGCCATTCGGGAACGAGTCTGCCACCTGTTACTTCGAGGATATCCTTATAACGCTGTAACTCTTTAGCCTTGTCGCTTAAAGTGATTACGTCGCCTGCTTTAATAAGATATGAAGGAATGTTGATGCACTTGCCGTTTACAAGTACGTGCTTGTGGTCAACAACCTGTCTTGCTTCCTTACGAGTACGTGCAAAGCCCATACGGAAAATAACGTTGTCAAGTCTGGACTCAAGCATGGTCATAAGGTTTTCACCGGTCATACCTTTCATACGATCAGCCTTCTCATAGTAGTTACGGAAAGGCTTCTCAAGTACGCCATAGATGAATTTAGCTTTCTGCTTCTCACGAAGCTGAAGTCCGTATTCGGACATCTTCTTACCGGCGCGAGCGCTGGTTCTGTTAGACTTCTTGTCATATCCTAAGAAGATAGGATCGAGATCTAAAGATCTGCATCTTTTTAACACAGGAGTTCTGTTAATTGCCATTGTTCTATAATCCTTTCAAAAATATTGTTTACAGCGGCTCACTATTAAGCCGTCTTCTTCCAACAGGGAATACTTATATATGTATCAGTAAATACTATAACTACACGCGACGACGCTTGGGGGGTCTGCATCCGTTGTGAGGTACGGGAGTTACATCCTTAATAGAAACAACTTCCAAACCTGCAGCAGCAAGTGCACGAATTGCAGCCTCACGGCCTGAGCCGGGACCCTTTACGAATACGTCAACATACTTTAAGCCGTGTAATAAAGCAGCCTTTGTAGCTGTTTCAGCGGCTGTCTGTGCAGCGTAGGGAGTAGATTTCTTTGAACCTCTGAATCCAAGACCACCGGCACTTGCCCATGATAAAGCATTACCTTCGGCATCTGTTAATGTAACGATAGTGTTGTTAAAGGATGCCTGAATATGTGCCTGTCCGCGTTCAACGTTTTTTCTGACACGTTTCTTTGTTACTTTCTTTGCAACTTTTGCCATTTTAAACTAACCTACTTTCTCCAAATCATTTACTGTTAATTACTTCTTCTTGTTAGCAACTGTACGCTTGGGACCTTTACGGGTACGAGCGTTGGTCTTAGTCTTCTGACCACGAACGGGAAGTCCCTTACGATGACGGATACCTCTGTAGCATCCGATTTCCTGAAGAGTCTTGATGTTGAATGCAACTTCACGACGAAGGTCACCTTCAACTACATAGTGAGTTTCAATTACTTCACTGATTCTCTTAACTTCATCATCGGTTAAGTCACGAACACGAGTGTCGGGATTAACCTTAGCGTCTGCCAAAATCTTGTTTGAAGATGTTCTACCGATACCGTAGATGTAAGTCAAACCGATTTCGACACGTTTTTCTCTGGGTAAATCAATACCTGCGATACGAGCCATTTTTAATTCCTCCAAATTCTAGCGACTAAATCGCTTCTGTGCGCACCATTGCGCTAAACTAATTGAATGAGGTGATTACTCACCCGATCGGGACGGCTCCCGATTTTTCCGACTAGGTACGAACTCTCCGTTATTAGCGAGTTCTCTCGGTTTCAAAAGTATTATTCGTAGGCTCTGTCTACGTCTATACTTTAAATCCTAAACGGATTAACCCTGTACCTGCTTGTGCTTAGGGTTTTCACAGATAATTCTGATCTTGCCCTTACGCTTGATAACTTTGCATTTTTCGCAAATTGGTTTAACAGAAGATCTTACTTTCATGATGTCCTCCTTTCAGTTCTTCCGTGCGTTTTTCGGGCAAAATAAAGCCTCTCGCCCAAAAAAGACCGAGTATCATTTTATCACAACGTTTTCACGAATGCAATACCTAAAAAATATTTCTTTTGACGACTTATTTGTCTCTCCAGATGATGCGGCCTTTGGAAAGGTCGTAGGGTGAAAGTTCAAGTGTTACCTTATCACCGGGAAGGATTCTGATGAAGTTCTGGCGAAGCTTGCCGCTAATGTGTGCCAAAACCTTGTGACCGTTTTCAAGTTCAACCTGAAACATGGTATTGGGAAGTTTCTCAACTACAGTTCCTTCGATTTCAATTACATCCTGCTTAGACATTCAATTCCTCCATATATACGTAAACTGTTTAAACTGCTAAAAGATATATCGCTTATTTCATAGAACCAAGTGTAAGTATCTCGGGCTCGCCTTCGGTAATAAGAATCGTGTTCTCGTAATGTGCCGAAAGTGATCCGTCTGCGGTAACGACCGTCCAGTCATCATCATCCCAACATACTTCCCATGTACCCATGTTAATCATAGGCTCAATTGCAAGGGTCATGCCGGGCTGAAGAAGAATACCCTTTCTCTTCTGACGGAAGTTGGGAATCTGGGGTTCTTCGTGAAGAGCCGTTCCGATTCCGTGACCTACAAGGTCTTTTACAATGCCGTAGCCGAAAGGTGTTACATAATCGTCAATGGCATTGGAAATGTCATATAAGTGATTGCCGGCCTTAGCGTACTTAATGCCTTCAAAGAAAGCCTGGCGGGTTACGTCGATAAGCTTCTGTGCTTCGGGTGAAATCTTGCCGACCGCTACGGTGCGGGCAGCGTCTGAATGATAACCCTTATAAATAAGACCTGCATCAAGGCTTACGATATCGCCTTCTTTAATAATGTGATCCTTGCGGGGAATTCCGTGAACCACTTCATCATTAACCGATACGCAGATGGAAGCGGGATATCCTTCGTAGTTTAAAAAGTTGGGAACACATCCGTAACTTCTTATTAAGCGCTCTCCTTCAATGTCGATATCCTTTGTGGACATTCCGGGCTTAACATAGGTTACAAGCTGCTCATATACCTCACCCAAAATTCTGCAGGACTCTCTCATTAATTCGATTTCTCTTGGCGACTTAATTGTTACTGACATTTTTCCTCCTCTGTTACGCAAGAATGGAAACAATTGAATTAAAGACTTCATTCATATCCACCGTTCCGTCTACTTCTTTAAGTACGCCCTTCTTATCATAGTACTCGATAAGGGGCTGTGTCTGTTTATGATATACCTCAAGACGAGCCTTAACTGTCTCGGGCTTATCGTCATCTCTTAAGATAAGTTCGCTTCCGCACTTGTCGCAAATACCTTCAACCTTTGTGGGAGCGTATACAACGTGGTATGTAGCGCCGCAAGTTACGCATGCACGACGGCCTGACATACGATTGATAATGTTCTCATCGGGAACATCAACATTGATAGCAAAGTCAACCTTGTCGCCAAGCTCTGTAAGAGCCTTGTCAAGAACCTCTGCCTGAGGAATGGTACGAGGGAAACCGTCAAGAACATAACCGTTCTTGCAATCGTCCTGAGCTACTCTGTCAAGTAAGATCTTAACAGTAAGTTCATCGGGAACGAGCTGACCTGCATCCATATACTTCTTGGCTTCCTTACCAAGCTCGGTACCGTTCTTGATGTTGGCACGGAAGATGTCTCCTGTTGATACGTGAGGAAGACCGTACTTCTCGCTGATCATCTTGGCCTGAGTACCTTTGCCTGCGCCGGGAGCGCCTAACATAATAATCTTCATAACCTATAACCTCCATTTTTTGCTTTTTACAAGCGCTTTCTTGAAAAAGAAAGAAGTTGTAAAAAACAAAAATCATTCCCCAATCTTTATAACGCACAACATCGGAGCGGGAATAATCCCACTCCGAATAATATGTGCTTTTTACTGGTTTAAAAATCCTTTGTAATTTCTTACAAGCATCATGCTTTCAATCTGAGTAAGTGTCTCAATGATAACGCTTACTACGATGATAAGGCTGGTGCCGAGGAAGGTTACTTCTGCCTTGAATACTCCGTAGAAGATATAAGGAAGTATACCAACAATTGTAAGACCTACAGCGCCGATAAAGATGATAGCGTTTAAGATGTTTGTAATGTAATCACTGGTAGGCTTACCGGGGCGAATGCCGGGGATGAAGCCGTTTGACTTCTTTAAGTTGTCTGCAAGTTCTACGGGATTAAAAGTAATCGATGTGTAGAAGTATGCGAATACAACAACAAGTACAATGTAAATCAAAATTCCCAGTGTGTAAACAGGTCTGCTCTTGTCAAACCAGCTTCTGGAGCTGAGTAATGTAAGAATTACGCTCCATACCCCTGTTCCCTTGTATCCCGCAAAGGAAGAGATGATACCGGGTGTCTGCATCAAGGATGTTGCGAAGATGATGGGAATAACACCTGCGGTATTGATACGGATCGGGATGTTGGTAGCTGTGCCACCGCCGATCTTGGAACCCTGTGAACGACGAGCGTACTGAACAGGGATTTTTCTTAAACCTGAGTTAAGTAAAACTACAAGCATTACCATTGCAACGAGTATAGCAAGAATTACTACAACTGCGAGTACCTGGGTAGCGATGGGCTTACCGGTTACGAATGTAGCGATGAGACCCTGCATATCCTGAGGTATTCTTGCAATGATGTTAACAAGAAGGATGATTGAAATACCGTTGCCGATACCCTTCTCGGTGATTCTCTCACCAATCCACATAACGAATGCACTACCTGAGGTAAGTGCTACGATTACGGTGATTACGTTAAGTGCATTGTACTGACGAAGTAAACCGCCCTGGCCAAAAGAAATTGTCATGGCTGCAGACTCGATAAGTGCAAGTGCTACGGTTACGTAACGGGTGATGGAAGCAATTTTCTTACGTCCTTCGCCACCTTCCTTCTGCATTTCTTCAAGTGCGGGAATCGCAATTGTAAGAAGCTGCATGATAATGGAAGATGTAATGTAGGGGGTAATGTTCAATGCCAAAAGTGACATGTTTAAGAACGAACCACCTGTGAAAGCGTCTAAGAAGTTAAACGCATCGCTGGTCTGATTATTGAACCAGTCTCTGAAATAATTGGGATCAACACCCGGAACCGGCAACTGACAGCCGATTCGGATGATGATAATCATTAAAAGTGTGAAGAGTAATTTAACTCTGATTTCTTTAATCTTTAATGCGTCTCTAAGTTTATTAAACATTAGATCACCTCTGCGGTTCCACCAAGTTTCTCAATTATTTCTTTAGCAGATTCACTGTATGCAGAAACTTTAACATTGAGCTTCTTGGTAAGTTCTCCGTTGCCAAGAATCTTTACGCCGTCTTCGGGATTCTTAACGATACCCTGTGCGATTAAAGCTTCTACGTCAACGGTTGCGCCGTTTTCGAATACTTCCAATGCGCTAACGTTAATTGCAACGATTTCCTTGTGGTTTCTGTTCTTGAAACCTCTCTTGGGAAGTCGTCTGTACAAAGGCATCTGACCACCTTCGAAACCGATTCTGGGTGCTCCGGAACGAGCCTTCTGACCCTTGTGTCCCTTACCTGCGGTCTTGCCGTTTCCTGAACCGTGTCCACGACCTCTTCTAAAATTATCGCTGTGTTTAGAGCCTTCTGCAGGCTGTAAGTTAGATAATTCCATTGTGACACCTCCTCCTTAAGCTTCTTCTACTTTGACTAAGTGTCTAACCTGCTGAACCATACCCTTAACAGCATCGTTGTCGGGAAGTTCAACTGTCTGATGAAGCTTGTGGAGACCTAATGCTTCAACAGTTGCTCTATGCTTCGGAACTGCGCCGATAGTAGATTTCACTAAAGTAACTTTAAGCTTTTTAACTTTCTTTGTTGCCATGATTCAGTCCTCCTTATGCTCTGACTTCGTCAACGGACTTACCACGCTTAGCTGCAACTTCTTCGGGAGTCTTAAGCTGACTCAAACCGTTGATTGTAGCAAGAACAACATTCTGCTTGTTGTTGGAGCCCAAAGACTTGGTACGGATATTCTTGATACCTGCAAGTTCGCATACGCTACGAGCAGGACCGCCGGCGATAACACCGGTACCTTCAGGGGACTTCTTAAGAAGAACGGATGCAGATCCGAACTTACCGAAGAAATCATGTGAAATAGATTTGTTCTCATCAAGCGCAACGCTTACGAGATTCTTCATTGCGTCTTCTTTACCTTTACGAATAGCTTCCGGGATTTCAGCAGCTTTTCCAAGGCCGGCACCTACGTGGCCGTTACCATCGCCTACAACTACCAAAGCTGTGAAACGCATGTTACGTCCGCCTTTAACTACCTTGGTAACACGCTTGATGGAAACTACTTTTTCACTAAACTCCATGTTAGTTGTATCTATCATAGTGCGTTTCATGTGATGTGATCTCCTTCCTAGAATTCCAACCCAGCTTCTCTAGCTGCGTCAGCTAATGCTGCTACTTTACCCTGGTATATAAAGCCGCCTCTGTCAAAGACTACTGTCTTAATACCTTTTTCAATTGCACGCTTTGCAATTACAGTTCCCAAATATGCTGCTGCTTCGACGTCATTGGTCTTCTTTAACTCTGCCTTAACATCCTTCTCAACGGTGGATGCTGCAACCAAAGTCTTACCAACTGTATCATCGATAATTTGAGCATACATATGGTTGTTACTGCGGAATACAGCAAGACGAGGTCTTTCAGCTGTACCTGCAAAACGGTTACGGATTTTCATGTGCTTTTTAACACGGATTTCCTGTCTTGATTCTTTGCTAACCATTTTTACACTCTCCTTATCTATTATTTCTTACCGGTCTTACCAACTTTACGTCTGATAACTTCATCGGCATACTTGATACCCTTGCCCTTGTAAGGTTCAGGTCTTCTCTTGTCTCTGATCTCAGCTGCGAATTGGCCAACTTTTTCTTTGTCGATACCCTTAACGGTGATAACGTTACCTTCAACTACGGTCTCGATACCTGCGGGATCTTCCATTTCTACCGGATGAGAATAGCCTAAGGATAAGGTTAACTTCTTGCCAGCCTTAGCTGCTCTGTAACCTACACCGTTAACTTCAAGCTTCTTCTCATAACCGTTTGTAACACCAACAACCATGTTGTTAACAAGTGTTCTGGTTAAACCATGAAGAGATTTCATCTTCTTTAAGTCGTTGGGACGAGAAACAACTACTTCTGCGCCTTCAACCTTGATTTCCATCTCCTTGGGTAATACTCTCTCAAGAGTTCCCTTAGGACCTTTAACGGTCACTTTATTATTTTCTGCAACTTCTACAGTTACGCCTGCAGGAATCGCGATTGGCATTCTACCTATACGTGACATGCCCGTACCTCCTATAAATATTTAGGTTAATATGTATCAGAAAATTACCATACGAAAGCAAGAACTTCGCCGCCGACTGCAAGCTCACGAGCCTTCTTGTCGGTAACAACGCCCTGGTTGGTGGAGATGATAGCGATACCAAGTCCGCCAAGTACTCTGGGAAGATCTTCCTTGCTAGCGTATACACGAAGACCGGGCTTGGAGATTCTCTGAATACCGGAGATAATCTTTTCGTTCTTGTCAGCGCCGTACTTCAAGGTGATGTGAATATTCTTGAAGCTGCCTTCGTCAACTAAATCAAATTTCTTTATGTAACCTTCATCAAGAAGAATCTGAGCGATAGCTAATTTCATCTTAGATGAGGGAACATCTACTGTATCGTGTTTTGCAGTGTTAGCATTACGAATTCTTGTAAGCATATCTGCAATGGGATCATTACATGCCATTTGATTGTCCTCCTTTCTTCTTACCAGCTGGCCTTCTTAACGCCGGGGATTTCGCCCTTGTATGCGAGTTCACGGAAGCAAACTCTGCAAATTCCATACTTTCTTAAAACTGCATGGGGACGTCCACAAATCTTGCAGCGGGTATAAGCTCTTGTAGAGAACTTAGGCTTCTTCTGCTGTTTAAGCTTCATTGCTGTTTTAGCCATGAATTTACCTCCTCCTATTTCGCGAACGGCATGTTGAATAATCTAAGTAATTCACGTGCCTCTTCATCTGTCTTTGCTGTAGTTACGAAGATAATGTCCATACCGCGAACCTTATCTACCTTGTCGTATTCGATTTCAGGGAAAATAATCTGCTCCTTAATACCGAGAGCGTAGTTACCTCTGCCATCGAATCCGTTGGGGTTTACACCTCTGAAGTCACGAACTCGGGGAAGTGCAAGGTTTACAAGACGGTCGCAGAACTCGTACATCTTCTCGCCGCGAAGGGTAACCTTACATCCGATTGCCTGACCTTCACGAATCTTGAAGTTTGCAACAGACTTCTTTGCCTTTGTGATAACTGCCTTCTGACCTGCAATCTTTTCCATGTCAGCAACAGCAGACTCTAAAACCTTGGCATTTTCCTTAGCTTCGCCAACACCCATGTTGATTACGATCTTGTCGAGCTTGGGAACTTCCATAACGTTCTTATATCCGAACTTGTCAGTCATTGCCTTGACAATTTCGTTCTTGTATAAATCCTTATATCTACTCACGTTTAATTGGCCTCCTTTACGTATTAATCGATAACGTCGCCCGTTGCCTTGGCATAACGGACTTTCTTGTCACCGTCCATCTTGAAGCCGACTCTTGTAGCCTTGCCCTTGAATACGAGCATAACGTTTGAGATGTCGATAGCTGCTTCCTTCTGTACGATGCCACCGTTCTGATTAGCCTGGGAGGGCTTCATATGCTTGCTAACCATGTTAACGCCTTCAACAACAACCTTAGCGTTCTTCTGGTCTACAACAAGAACCTTACCTTCTTTTCCGGTGTCCTTGCCGGCGATAACCTTAACGGTATCACCTTTTTTAATCTTCATTGTTGCCATTAGCTACCTCCTACAGTACTTCGGGAGCCAAAGAAACGATCTTGGAGAACTGTTTCTCACGAAGCTCACGTGCTACGGGTCCAAAAATACGGGTTCCCTTGGGTTCCTTATCGTCTTTAATGATTACCGCAGCATTCTCGTCAAATTTGATATAGGAGCCGTCTTTACGACGAGCGCCTTTAACTGTACGAACAACAACAGCTTTAACTACATCACCCTTCTTAACAACTCCGCCGGGTGTAGCATCTTTAACACTGGCTACGATGATGTCGCCGATGTTAGCATATCTTCTTGTAGATCCGCCCATAACACGGATGCAAAGCAATTCCTTAGCACCGGTGTTGTCAGCAACCTTCAATCTGCTTTCCTGTTGAATCATGCTTTTTCTCCTTCCAATGCTTATTTAGCTTTTTCTACGATTTCAACAAGTCTCCATCTCTTATCCTTGGAGAGGGGTCTTGTTTCCATTACTTTAACTGTATCGCCAACCTGACATTCGTTGTTCTCGTCATGAGCTTTCAACTTGTAGGTCTTCTTAACAATCTTTCCGTAAAGAGGATGCTTTACGTGGTCTTCAACTGCAACTGTGATTGTCTTATCCATCTTATCGCTGACAACCTTGCCGACACGTGTTTTTCTTAAGTTTCTTTCTTCCACGACTTTAAGTCTCCTTTCTGATCATCCAAATGCAGAACTTAGGCTTCAGCCTTAGACTTTGCAGTCATAACGGTCTGAATTCTTGCTATGTTCTTTCTAACTTCTTTAATTCTTGCAGTATTGTCTAACTGGTTAGTAGCATTCTGGAATCTCAAGTTGAAAAGTTCCTTCTTGGCATCGGTTAATTCCTTTGTCAATTCTGCAGTTGTCTTTGCATTTAAACTGTCAACATACTTATTAGTTTTCATTAGATGCACCGCCTTCCAAGTCCGCTTTGGAAACTATCTTACATTTACAAGGAAGCTTGTGTGATGCCAGACGTAATGCTTCTCTGGCGGTCTCTTCGGGAACGCCTGCGATTTCGAACATTACACGTCCGGGCTTAACTACTGCTACCCAATATTCTACTGTTCC